>JBCBZX010000119.1:0-8748 GCA_039815105.1 Pseudomonadota bacterium | reverse complement strand
CTCAATGTAGCAGCTCATGCCGATGCCGCGCAGCTTGCCGCGGCGAGCGGCTTCCGCTTTCCGGGCGGGGAAGCCTTTCCAGTCAGCATGCTCCATGGCTGCGTCCAGCGTGGCGGCGAAGTCGCCCGCATCGTAGGTCATGATAACCGGCGTCTCGTGCGGGAAGCTCTGCACGAAGTTCTTGCGGCGCAACTCGGTAGCGTCGACGCCCAGCTCACGGGCCGCTGTCTCCATCATGCGCTCAACCAGATATGTGGCCTCGGGTCGTCCAGCGCCCCGATAAGCGTCCACCGGGACGGTGTTGGTGTAGACCGCGCGCACATTGGCATGCACTGCGGGCATATTGTACTGACCGGACAGCAGCGTGGCGTACAAATAGGTCGGTGTCGCGCTAGAAAAGAGCGACATGTAGGCGCCGAGGTTCGCCAGGGTGTCCACTTTGAACCCGATGATCTTATGGTCGGCATCAAACGCCATCTTGGCTTTTGTGATGTGATCACGGCCGTGGGCGTCCGTGAGGAACGCTTCCGTCCGGGTCGATGTCCACTTCACCGAGCGCTTCACCTTCATAGAGGCCCAAAGGCAGGCGATCTCTTCAGGATAGATGTAAATTTTGGAGCCGAAGCCACCGCCGACATCGGGCGCGATCACGCGGAGCTTGTGCTCCGGGGCGACTTGGTAAAACGCACTCAGCACCAGGCGCGCTACATGCGGGTTCTGGCTGGTTGTGTAGAGCGTATAATGATCTTCGGCTTTGTTGTAGGTGGCGACCGCAGCGCGTGTTTCCATGGCGTTGGGCACGAGACGGTTGTTGGTGATGTCCAGCTCAACCACGTGCGCCGCGGAGGCAAGGGCGGCATCTACATCGTCGCCATTGCCCAACTCCCAATCAAAAATAACATTATTGGGGGCTTCGGGGTGCAGTTCGGCGGCATTGCCTGAAATAGCGTGCTCCATATCGAGGACTGCGGGCATTTCTTCCCAGTCCACTTCCACCGCTTCCATAGCAGATTGAGCCTGCTCTTTGGTTTCTGCGATGACGATGGCCACGGCCTGGCCGACATAGCGTGCGGTTTCCGGCTCCAGAGCCCGGTACTGGCCCATGCCCATGGGCGTGCCGTCTTTGGAGTTCACGGCCCAGCCGCAAATGATGTTACCAATCCCGTCGCCCACCAGCTGTTCGCCGGTCAAAACGTCGATCACGCCGGGCATGGCCTTGGCGGCGCTGGCATTGATGCCATTGACCTTCGCATAGGCATAGGGGCTGCGCACAAAGGCTGCGTAAGCCTGATCCGCCAACACGATATCATCGGTGTAGCGCCCAGCGCCGGTGATGAAGCGTTTGTCCTCGCGGCGCAGCACGCGCGCGCCAATTCCGTCTTTCTTCGCCATGGTCTTCCTCCCGAAGGTTGGCCTGGGGCCAAATTTGAAACTGGACGCCGCACCGCCTCCCCGCGGGTGCGCCCACTGGATCTACGCTCTACTCAGCAGCAACTTTCGCTGCGCCTGCCATCTCGTGAGCCGCCGCTTGAATGCTCTTAACGATGTTGTGGTAGCCCGTGCAGCGACAGATATTGCCTTCCAGCTCTTTGCGGATCAGCGCTTCATCCAACGCCGCGCCGTGCTTCTCGATCATTTTGGTTGCCGCCATAATCATCCCTGGCGTGCAGAAACCGCACTGCAAGCCGTGATGTTCCCGGAAAGCTGCCTGCACGGGATGAAGATCATTGTCCCCTGCGAGGCCTTCAATGGTGGTGACATCTGACCCGCTGGCCTGAGCGGCCAACATGGTGCAGCTCTTCACCGCCTTGCCATCCACATGCACAACGCATGCGCCGCACTGAGATGTATCGCAGCCAATATGCGTGCCGGTATGGCCCAATGTTTCGCGAATATAGCTGACCAAAAGCGTACGATCTTCAACATCGTGGCTCACAGCTTTGCCGTTCACCGTCATGGAAACGTTTGCCATTAAGTCCTCCTCCCAAAGGTGCAGTTTAGAAATACTCTGACATAGGCCCCCAGACCCGACAAGGGCGTAGACAGTTCCACCAAGGTGTAAGTCTCGCCCGATCTCAACCGTTCGAAATCGGGTTTCACTATTGGGTGCGGAGGGCTAGAAGAGCGTCATGGTACAGACACTTACGATCCGCTGCCCCGATGATTGGCACTTGCATTTGCGCGATGGCGAAATGCTGGAAGGCATCGTTGGAGAGAGCACGCGACACTTTGGCCGGGCCATCATCATGCCCAATCTGGTGCCCCCGGTTGTCACTGCTGACGACGCGCGCGCCTATCGCGGGCGTATCCTGAAAGCTGCTGAAGGCTGCGATGGTGGTGACGCGTTTGAGCCGCTCATGACGCTCTATCTGACTGAGGACACCGATCCTGCTGACGTGCGGCAAGCAGCGGCTGACGGTCTTATTCGTGCGGTAAAACTCTATCCGGCTGGCGCGACCACAAATTCCCAGTCGGGCGTTCGGGATTTTGACAAGGTCATGCCTGTGCTTGAAGCGATGGCAGATATTGGTTTGCGATTGTGCGTGCACGGCGAAGTCACCGACCATGATGTGGATATTTTCGACCGCGAGAAGGTATTCATAGACCGCAAGTTGGAGATGATCAGATCACGGGTGCCTAACCTCAAGATCACGATGGAGCATGTCACCACCAAGGACGGCATCGACTATATCGCGGAAGCCGATACCGATCTTTGTGGCTCCATCACCACCCATCATTTGATCATCAACCGCAATCATATGTTGGTGGGCGGTATTCGCCCGCACTATTATTGCCTGCCGGTGGCAAAGCGCGAACAGCATAGACAGGCCTTGCGAAAGGCCGCCACGAGCGGGCATCGAAGATATTTCCTGGGCACCGATTCTGCGCCGCACCCAACCGACGCCAAGGAATCGGCCTGTGGTTGCGCCGGCGTGTTCACGGCCACCAACACAATGTCTTGCCTCGCCCATGTCTTCGAAGAGGAAGCTGCGCTTGAAAATCTCGAAGCGTTTGCAAGCTTGAATGGCCCTCTGGCATACGGGCTACCGCCCAATGAAGACATGATCACCCTGAGCCGGTTTGATAGGCCCGTGTCGCACCCGGCGTCCATCAACACCGGTGCCGGGCCCGTCACAGTTTTTGATCCCGGGTTCCCGTTGCATTGGGGTGTGGTTGAGGCTGCGTGACGGTCGGCTGGTTGGCCAATAGCGCGGCATTTGCGTCACTCGATTGTTAGCGATGGCAAAAGCAATCATCCCAGCCGCTTTATATGTTGAATTCCTTATGTTGAGGCGTAAAACCCCCTCAGTCGAAAAAGGGGACCTGCAATGGCTCGTCAAGAATATTTGTTTACGTCTGAATCGGTCTCTGAAGGCCATCCAGACAAAGTGTGTGATCGCATCTCAGACGAGATCGTGGATGCCTATTTCCAGGCCGCATTGGATGAGGGTGCCGATCCTTGGCAGGTGCGTGTGGCGGCTGAAACGCTGACGACGACCAATAAGGTGGTGATCGCTGGCGAGGTGCGTGGTTCGGAGGCTGTGACGCACGAACGTGTGGAAGAATTGGCCCGTGCCGCTATCAAAGACATTGGCTATGAGCAGGAAGGTTTCCATTGGAAGCACGCTGATGTTGACGTGCTGCTGCACGCACAATCAGCCCACATTGCCCAGGGCGTGGATGATGCCAGCGATGCAGACGGCGAAGGCGCCGGCGACCAAGGCATTATGTTCGGTTACGCCTGCCGCGACACCGAAGCCCTGATGCCCGCTCCCATTTTCTACAGTCACGAAATTCTTCGCCGCCTCGCGGAAGTTCGCAAGAACGGCACGGAGCCCCAGCTCGCCCCCGATGCCAAAAGTCAGGTCACCGTGAAGTATGAGAGCGGCAAGCCTGTTGGTGTGACGTCCATCGTGTTGTCCACTCAGCACGCCGAAGGCATGACCAGCGCAGATGTGCGTGATGTTGTAGAGCCATATATTCGCGAAACCCTGCCGGACGGTTGGATATCCGCCGAAACGGCCTGGCATGTGAACCCAACTGGTACCTTCGTCATTGGCGGCCCGGATGGTGACGCAGGTCTTACGGGCCGAAAAATCATCGTGGATACATATGGTGGCTACGCGCCCCATGGTGGCGGTGCATTCTCAGGCAAGGATTCCACAAAAGTGGACCGTTCAGCTGCCTATGCCGCCCGCTACCTTGCCAAGAATGTGGTGGCTGCAGGCATCGCCGACTGGTGCAACATCCAGCTCAGCTATGCCATTGGTGTGGCGCGTCCCTTGTCCATCTACTGCGACATGGGTGGCCAGGGCCAAGTGTCTGAGGACCAGCTGGAGGCAGCGGTTGGTCAGGCTATGGATCTGACGCCAACGGGCATTCGCAAGCATCTCGGCCTCAACAAGCCGATCTATGCTCGCACCGCTGCATATGGTCATTTCGGCCGTACCCCAGATGCCGATGGCGGCTTTAGCTGGGAAAAAACAGACTTGGTCGACGCGCTGAAAGCGGCACTCTGAAAACTATGTCTCTCCGGCGATCTGAGCGATCGCCGGTAGCACCTGCTGCTCAAGATTGCTGGGCAATATGGGGAAAGCGTATCGCGCTCGAATAATACCATTGCGGTCGATGAGAAACGTTTCCGGCACACCATAAACGCCATAGTCCAGCGCTACGCGGCCATCTGGGTCGCCTCCCAGGGCAGCGTACGGGTCGCCAAGTTCATCAAGAAATGCCAGCGCGGCCTCGGGCTTGTCTTTATAGTTCAGCCCCACCACCAGCACGTTTTCCATATCGGCTATCGCCTCTATTTGCGCATGCTCCGCCCGGCAGGGCACACACCAGCTTGCAAAAACATTCAGCGCCACAACGTCAATATCGGCCTCAAGTGAGGCAAAAAATGCATCAGAAAGAGCGGCTGCTTCCTTCCCCGGAAGGGGCACCAATGGAAGAGGGGGAATGGGTTGGCCCACCAGCGCGGATGGGATTTCGCTTGTGGCACCGCCGCGCAGCAATTGCACCGTAAAAACGGTTGCCAGAGCCATGAATATTGCCAGCGGCAACACGATAATGAGTTTACGCGCCATGGTGCTAGTTCTTGCTGCGGTCGTCGTGCTGCTGCAATTGATGCAAACGCTTGGTGGCCCAGCGATTTCTGGCAATCAGCCAAATGCCCAGCGCGCCAATGGCCCCGAAAAACAGGGCGTAAGACCAGATGATAAAGCTGCCAAACTCCCCGAGCATCAGGCCGTTGCCCCAACTTCGGAGCTGACGGTCTTGCGGGCTGGATTGCCCATGGCCGCGCTTTGTTCAAGCCGCCTGATGCGACGAGCCAATACTTCATTTCGCATGGCCAACAGGTGCAGTGTCAGAAACAGAAAACTGGTTGCCAGCGCCATAATCAGGAGCGGCCACAGAAGGTCCGGATGAATTGTTGGACCATCGACCCTGAACACGCTGGCGGGTTGATGCAGCGTGTTCCACCAATCCACCGAGAATTTGATGATCGGCAGATTGATGGACCCCACCAGAATAACGATTGCCGCAGGTCGCGCCGCACGAGCCGGATCATCGAACGCCCGCCAAAGAGCCATCAAACCCAAATAGATGATCAGCAGCACCAGTACCGATGTCAGCCTTGCGTCCCAAACCCACCATGTGCCCCACATGGGCTTGCCCCACAGCGAGCCTGTGACCAGCGCCAATGCTGTGAAAACGGCTCCAATGGGTGCGGCGGCACGGGCTGATACATCCGCCAGCGGATGACGCCACACCAGCGTGCCAATGGCTGAAAGCGTCATCAGTGCGTAGCAAAACATGGCGATCCATGCGGCGGGCACGTGGATGAACATGATGCGAACAGTCTCGCCCTGCTGGTAGTCTGCGGGCGCCACAAAGAAGCTCATATACAGGCCGATCGCCAGCAGGCCGATCGTAGGTGCGCCAAAAATCGGCAGCAACACACCGGACAGAGCCATGAAACGCGTGGGGTTTGCGAGATTTTGAAGCCAGTTAAACATAATGTCTCGTGAGCTAGCAGCCTTCCACCGCAGGGTCTACATCCGGATCTATATCCGCACCTGCATGATGGTGTCTGGGGCTGTGCATACAAGTGGATATTGACGCTGACGTGATCGGTTGGACGTCATGTCGCATTTTACGATCTTAAAGTCCGTAGGGCAGCCGCACCCGCCAGCGGAGCGATGATCAACGCGAAAAGCGAAAAAGCGCACAGCAGAAGAAACGGCGCTCGAAAGGGCAGGGTGGTGTCGCCATATCCGGCTGCTGCCCCTACACCAAATATCAGAACCGGCACCATTAATGGCACTATGATGATGGCCAGCAGCATGCCTGCCCGCCTCAAGGGCGCTGTTACCGCCGCTCCCATTGTGCCGAAGAATGCGAGCGCTGGCGTTCCCGCAAGCAGCGAAAGCGCCGTGCCTGAAAGTGCTGTGCCATCCATGTTGAGCATCAGGCCAAAGACTGGCGCGGCTATGGTGAGGGGTATTGCGGTGCTTATCCAGACGGCCAGCGCCTTGACGGCTACAACGAGCTCCAGTGGCACCGGGCCACAAAGCAGCACATCTAGAGTTCCGTCTTCCACATCCGGTTGAAACACCGCCTCAAGGGCAAGCAGCGTGCCCAGCAATGGGCCAACCCATAGAACCGCAGGTCCCACCAGGCTCAGCGTTTCCGGGTCCGGTCCGATTCCGAAGGGAAATAAGATGACCAGGGCCAGAAAGAAAACCAGTGGCAACGCAATGTTGGAGCCGCGGCCATATGCGAGCGCAATTTCTCGCTTGAGAAGAACACCTACCATCACCAGTCCAACCCATTATCAGGCTGGTTTGCGGTGGTCCCGGTTGCAAAATCTGCCATGTCCACGCTGCGGGCGCGGTTTTGTAAAAACGGCAAATGCGTCGCGGCAATAGCGAGGCCACCATTGTTCAGATGCTCCTCAACCAGCGTTTCAATCAATGCCGATGACACGGCATCAAGCGCTGCCGTCGGTTCGTCCAGCAACCAGATGGGCCGGTGCGCAAGCATCAACCTTGCAAAGCCAACTCGACGCTTTTGGCCGGCTGAAAGAGCCATGATGGGTAGGTCGAGCAAGTGCGCTACATCCATACGCGCCGCAATCTGCTCCACATTGGCTTCGCCTCCAAGATAGCCACGCCAAAACTGCAGATTTGCCCGTGTGGTTTGTGAAGCTTTCAAAGCGTTGTTATGGCCGAAATAGTGGATTTCGCTCGCATGTTCCGATGGCTCAATGGCCTCCAAACCCATTCGAACGCAAACCGTACCGGCATCGGGTTCCAGCAGGCCGGACAGAATGCGCAGCAGAGTTGTTTTGCCGCTGCCATTGCCGCCCCGCACCACAAGAACCTCGCCACCGAGCACTTGCAGGTCGATATTGGTGAAAAGCTGCAGCCCGCCCAGACGTTTGGTCAGCCCCTGCGCCTCAAGCGTCCAAGCATTTTGATTTGCCACACTCATGACCGGCTTTTGGCCCATGCCGACGGGGAACACAATCTGGCAAGCAGCGCTGCCACAAATTGCGTCAACAAAGCCCTCGACACGGCCGTTCAGATTGGAAAGACTCAAGTATGGTTTCAAACATGAAGAACCACCGCAAGCATCTGCGCTTTCGCCTAAATGGCCAGGCCGTGGAGGTGCATGACGCCAAGGCCACGACGACTTTGCTGGACTGGCTGCGCCTCAACCAGCGGCTAGTCGGAACCAAGGAGGGCTGCGCCGAAGGCGATTGCGGTGCGTGCACGGTGCTCGTCGGTCGCCTGAAAGAGGGCGTCCTTGAATATGAAGGCGTCAACGCCTGCATTCGTTTCTTGCCCAGCTTGGATGGCTGCCACTTGGTCACCATTGAGCACCTGTCATCGGGCGGCGCTCTACACCCGGTGCAGCAGGCCATGGTTGATCACCACGGTTCGCAATGCGGATTTTGCACCCCCGGCATCGTGATGAGCCTGTTTGCTTTATGGATGCGGTCGCCCGCTTACACCCAACTCGATGTTGAAAGGGCGCTACAAGGCAATCTGTGCCGCTGCACTGGCTACGCACCTATAATTCGCGCTGCGATGACTGTGCGCGATGATCCACGCATGGGGCTACTGGCCATAGAGCGGCAGGAGGTGTCTGCGCAATTGGAAAGCTGGGCTGGTAACGATGTCGACATTGTGGGTGGCGACGACGACGGGTTCATCGTGCCCGCAACCATCGAGAGCCTTGCCAAAATTCTTTCCGAAAGACCCGATGCCACCCTGGTTTCAGGTTCCACCGACGTCGGCTTGTGGGTGACAAAGCACATGCGCGACATCGCTCCAGCGGTCTTTTTGCATCGCCTCACCGATCTTGAACGGGTCAGCGTGGAAGATGGCGAAATGCATATCGGGGCGAGGGTCACCTACACGGATATGTTGCCCCATATTGACGCGCATCTGCCCCATTTGTCAGAGCTTTGGTGGCGCCAATTACTTTTGAACTGGATAGGCTATCAGAATAAATCTGTGCGGTTACATTTTCATTTTCGGTAAAATAGATCACATTAAGACCTGTAGTACCTACTTTTAAATATCTCATTTCAACATCTTCAGAGTAAGGGAATGTAGCTTCAAACTTTTGATTTTAAACTACTAAAGTATCAAGTGCTTTGGACTCATTATTTTCATCCATTGTAAAGACTACAATAGATGTCCCATCGTCAAACCCAAAGGCATTTCCTTTTAGGGT
>JBCBZX010000158.1:0-7104 GCA_039815105.1 Pseudomonadota bacterium | reverse complement strand
CGACTGGGCACAGGGAGTCGCCGCGTACATGTCGCCCTCCGATGTGTGGGAACGAAATTTGGTCAGCGGCCTCGCGCGCGATTTCCAGCAAATGCGGCCATCAAAGCTCCCTGCTGCGCAGCTAGGCACTGGTGCACACCATGGCCCAGCTCATGGGCCAGCGTCATCACATCGCGGGGTTTGCCCATATAGTTGAGCATCACATAGGGGTGGGCGCTGGGCACGGTGGGGTGTGCAAAGGCTCCCGGCGCTTTGCCGGGCCGCGTGGGTGCGTCAATCCAATTGTCATTGAAGAAGGGCTCCGCCAGCTCCACCATTTTCGGCGAGAAGCCGGCATAGGCGTCCATCACCGTTTTGCGGGCTTCGTCCCAGCCAATGATGCGGTCATCCTGGTCGGGCAAAGGTGCGTTGCGATCCCAAGCATTCATCTGATCCATGCCCATCCAGCGCGCCTTCATGGCGTAGTATCGATGGCTCAGCTTGGGGTAAGCATCGCGCACCGCAGCCAGCAGTGCGTCCACCACCTCACGCTCCACGCGGTTGGCTAGATGCCGACCATCCGCCACATCTTCAAACCCGCGCCAGCGACGAGAAATTTCCAAATCCTTGGCCAGCGTGTTGGTGATGAGCGTGAACAGACGCTGGTTCTGACCCAACACTTTAGTGAGCGCGTGGAAGGCAGTTTCCCGTTTTTTGGGATCGGTGTCTTGCAACAGGTTGAGGGTTGGCTCGAGGTTCAAATCCTCGCCACCCACCTCAAAGCTCAGGCCGGCCATCGTCTCGTCAAACAGCCTATTCCATGCGCTGGCCCCGGACGTGCTTTTCTCCGTGAACAGTTTCTCAAGTTCATCATTGAGTTGATGAGGTTTTTCGAGGCGCAAATCAGTCAACCAGGGGCGGTAATGGGCCAACGCTTCGCTGGAGCCCATGGCGGCTTCAAGCGCACCATCGTCGATCCGATTGAGTTCCAACTCGAAAAACAAGATCATCGTCGAGGCCGCAACGAGCTTTTCCTGCACATTGCCCATAAACTGCGCCCGCGCCGGGTCGGTTGTGTCTCCCGTGTAGACCAAACCTGCATAGGACCCCAGACGCCCCGCCAGATCCGTAATCGCCTCATAGGCCTCAATTGCTGCGGCAAGCGCGTCGGCATCATTGGCGGCGAGGTCAGACAGTTTTGCCTTATAATTATCGGCCAGCGCTTTCGCGTCCTTGGCGACCTTTTCCAGGTCAGCGCTCAGTTCGGCGCTATCGCGACCTGGGTACAGATCAGCCAGATTCCATTGCGGCAGCACGCCAAATTCAGTTTCAAGTGTGAGCGCATCAGCTGTGTTTGAAGTCATAATGGGGTCCGGCCGTTGGAAGGTTTGCATCGTTCTGAGACGCTATGTGGGTCATGTGCCTCACATCTGACAAGGCACCAGCGACAAACCAGACCCATTTAAGGCCAAATCACCACCATCCATTAACAAATGCTTAGGGCGAACATCGCAAGCTTGGGCACCGAACTAAGCAATTGGGAGCGTCGGGTGAACCAGCGCATACTGATCATTGACGACGAACCGGTTCAGCGGCGTGTCACGGAAGCCTCGGTCTCGCGCCTGGGGTATCAGGTCGAAACCTGTGATGGCGGGGAAGCCGCACTCGACCGCCTCGCCCAGATGCAGGCCCCCAAGATAGATGCCGTGCTGCTGGATCTGGTCATGCCGGACCTTGATGGAATGGGCGTGCTGTCCAGACTTGCAGAGAGGGGGCTCGACGTACCCGTCATCGTTCAAACCTCGCAAGGGTCTATCGATACGGTGGTCAGCGCCATGCAAGCCGGGGCACGGGATTTTGTGGTGAAACCAGCGTCGGCAGAACGCCTCAAAGTGTCTTTGGAAAATGCCCTGCAACTCAGCCAGTTGGGCCACGAAGTTCGGCGTATCAAAAACCGCAGCGAAGGCCGGTTGGGGTTTGATGATCTGATTTCCGAATCCGACACGATGGCGAAAGTGATCAAGCTTGGAGAGCGCGCAGCCGCTTCATCCATTCCAGTTTTGATCGAAGGTGAGAGCGGCGTCGGCAAAGAGATCGTCGCCCGCGCCATCCAGGGCACCTCCGACAGGGCAGGCAAGCCCTTCATCACTGTGAATTGCGGTGCGATCCCCGACAATCTGGTGGAGAGCATTCTCTTTGGCCACGAAAAAGGTGCCTTCACGGGTGCCAATGAGAAACATGCGGGCAAGTTCCGCGAGGCCCATGGCGGTACAATCTTTCTGGATGAAGTGGGTGAGTTGCCCATGGATATCCAGGTGAAACTGCTTCGCACCCTGCAAGAGGGCGAGATAGATCCTGTGGGCGCCGTAAAGCCAACCAAAGTCGACTTTCGCCTGATCAGTGCCACCAATCGCGATCTGATCGCGGCTGTTCGGGACGGAACGTTCCGCGAAGACCTGTATTATCGGCTCAATGTTTTCCCGGTGCGGGTACCGCCCCTGCGCGAGCGACGTAGCGACATCGCTTTGCTGGTCCACCATTTCGCCAACCGCTTTGCGCTTGAAGAGGGTTTGCGCGATATTCGGTCGGTCACACCGGCGGCGCTCGCCATGCTGGAAGCGTTCGACTGGCCGGGCAATATTCGGCAGTTGGAGAACGCAGTTTTCCGCGCCGTTGTGCTGGCAGACGGGCCCGAGCTGACGGTGGATGAATTCCCCCAGATCGCAGCTCAAATTGGTGGATTTTCGGAACCGGCAAACGACCGCAAGGGGTCGCAGGATCGATCAACGGACCGGGCCGCTGAGTCCGAAACCAGAAGCTCTCAGAACGGTCGACACGGCGGGGGCATGGACGCCAACCCCCATGCGTCCAGCATGTATGGCTTTGTGCGCTTGTCGGACGAACATGGCGAAATCAAATCCATGGAAAGCGTGGAACGCGATGCGATTGCCTTCGCGCTCGACTTTCACCATGGCCATATGACGCGTGTCGCCAAATCCCTGGGCATTGGCCGCTCCACACTGTACCGGAAGCTGTCAGAATATGGCCTGGCCGATGATGCAGAAGTCGAGCAAAAACAGGCAGGTTGAACAACAATCCGCCACCATTGAATGCTTATTGTAACGCCGCAGTGGAAAACGTGATCGTCACGGCGCGAAATCTGGCTTTTTTGCCGCGATTTCTAAGCGAGGCATTAACCAAAACCAATTTATGATGGTAAATGATGTGTTGAGTACGGCGGCCAATGCCAGAAGCGCGGGGGCCGACGATAACAGGGATGGCGCTGTTGCCTGAACAGATAAGAGGTTTAACTGCGGCCCACGTCGACTTCGGCGTTTGCCAACAGGCGATGAAGTTTGGCTTCATGGCCCTTCTTGCGTTTGCGGCTATTTGCGCGGCGACCAGCGCCCGGGCAGAGACGCGCACCCTTGAGATGTACTACGTCAACACGGGCGAAAAGACCTCCATCACCTTCAAGCGGAACGGGAAGTACATCGCATCCGGCCTCGATAAGATGAACCGCTTCCTGCGCGACTGGCGGCGCAAGGAACACATCAAGATGGATCCGCGCCTGTTCGATCTGGTTTGGGAAGTGCGCAAGGCCGCCGGTTCCCGCCGCGCCATCCACGTGGTGTCTGCTTACCGGTCGCCAGCCACCAACCAGATGCTGCGCCGCACCCGGGGTGGCCAGGCTCGCAAAAGCCAGCACATGGTCGGCAAGGCTATGGATTTTTACATTCCAGGCGTCAGCTCTGCGACTTTGCGTAAGATCGGCCTGCGCAAGGGCTGGGGCGGTGTCGGCTATTATCCGCGCTCCGGCAGCCCCTATGTTCATCTCGATACCGGCCGCGTCCGCCATTGGCCGCGCATGTCCCGCAAGCAGCTCACCGCGGTTTTCCCCAACGGGCGGACACTGCACGTACCCACCGATGGCAAGCCTTTGAAAAACTACAAGCTGGCCGTGGCTGACGACAAACGCATTCGCGCAGGTAAATCGCCCACCACGCGGGGCGGCGGCGGGGGCCTGCTTGCCGCGCTGCGCGGAGATGGCAATGATGAAGACGTGGCCGAAAGCGTGCCGGTGCCGCGTCAGGTCCGCACGGCTTCAACGCCGCGTGTGCCGGTACCTCGTGCGCCCATACCCGCTGGTGGCGTGGCGAGCTCAGGTTTTGATAGCGATGGCGGCTCGACAGGTGCAGCGCCCGGGACCGTGCCAGAGCCGCAACAGATCGGTCCGATAGACCTGCCTTTGCAGGTGGCGTCTCCCGTTTTCAACCCGCGCACCCCGTCCACACCGGCAACCGCCGTCACACCAGACGGCACACCGACGCCCGAAGGCCCGCTCACACCCGATGAGCCAACGCAGGGCGAAGTGCTGGTTGCCCGTGGACCAGGCGAGGAAGATGATGCGGAACAGACATTGGTTGCAGCTTTGGTGGAAACCGACATCGTACCCCGCCAGCGACCGTTGCTTGAGGTACAGCCTCCGGTGGACGCAACCCTGGTTGCAAGCATCCCACAACCGGAATTTCGGCCGGGCGGCATTGTGGCGGATATCGGCCCCGCACGCTTTGGCGGCGCGCCGGAGACGACCGGCCTGACGGCGGGCCTCGCCCCCAATGCCGCCACCAGTTTGGCAGCTGTGACGCCGCCGAAATTCAACCGAACGCCGCAGGAAGCTCCGGTCACCTCGCCCCGTTTCAATGATCGCTTGAAATTCGCCCACCCTTTTGCGCCGCAAACATCACCTGCTGAGCGAGCCCGGGCGGTTCTGGACCAATTGCGTGGCACTGAGTTGAGAGGCACAAACCCGAACCAGACCCTGGTGGCGGCCGCACCAACTTCAGCGGCAACTCCGGAACCTGTTGCACAACCGGCAGCGCAACCGCAGCAAGAACGCATTCAGATCGCCCTTCTTCCCCGTCCGGCACCGCGCCCACAGGAACCCATCAGCTCGGTGGTGTCCGAGCCAGCTAGTGCAGCGCCTAGACGGCCTTTGGCCAACACGGAAACAAGCGTGACAATTGCCGCACCCCAGTTTGATGTGGCTTCGGCAAAAGAGTTCACCGAAGACGGTTCAATGGCTTTAGGTACGCTCAACGGCGCCACAGTGCTTGGCTGGGCGCTCACTCCACTTGATCCCATTCAGGTCCAGGCACGGGGCTTGCGCGCCCCGGCATATGGACAGAACGCCCTGCGCCTCGCGCCGGAAGTGGTCTTGCAAAAAACACTGAACCCCATTGGCAGCGAGCCTGAGTGGACCAGCTTTGACGGCCCACAACAGATCGGCGCAGAGCCTTTGAAATTGGCGAGCCTTGATTAAGGCGATAGATGCCTAATCGTCATCTCTGTCGAGATCGGGCAGCATACCCAGTGCTGTCATGTACAGATCGCGGACAGCGTCTTCTTCTTCACGCTGGCTCGCATCCACTTTGCGCATGCGCACGATCTGGCGCATCACTTTGACGTCGAACCCATTGCCCTTCGCTTCTGCGAACACATCACGAATGTCGTCGGCAATCTCTTTCTTTTGTTCTTCAAGCCGCTCCACGCGCTCAATGAAAGAGCGCAATTGTTCGCGCGCAAAACCTGTTGCATCCACCATGGTGCCATTCCCTCATATCTTAAAACCGGGCACGGCCCGTTGCGGAGTGTGCGATCTAGCCTGATTCACCGTGGCGAGCTATCGCATCTTTAAATTGTTCTTGCTGGGCACCGGATGCCTCGGTCTGATATTTTCCCCGCCACTCTTCAAACGGCATACCATAAATTATTTCCCGGGCCGGCATCTTGCCAATTTCAACACCTCTGTCTGCGGCGGCCTCATCATACCAACGCGACAGACAGTTCCGGCAAAAGCCAGTCAAGTTCATCATATCGATGTTCTGAACGTCGTTGCGTTCGCGAAGATGATCGACCAGACGTCGGAATGAGGCCGCTTCTAATTCAGTTTGCACAGCCGGATCAATTTTGGGCACATCAGTCATGTGGCGCTCCTCAACTTTCAATGCGCATGTAGGGCCCGGTGCGCGAGGCCACAAACTGTTTGGTTCGATTTTCTGGTTTGACCGTAAAGTCCCGCACCGGCTTCGCCAACATCTGTGCCCAATGGGATTGCCCAGCCTCATCAGCGATCAAGTCCTGCCTAAGCTCGACCAGCGCGTGTTGCAGCCCCCGGCGCAGGCCGTGTGTGTGCATGCAATCGCCAGCCAGCGCTCCGTCATAGGGCTCATTGTCCCCCACTGTCAGGTCTGCGTTTTTGCGCAACGCCGCGACCATATGTGAGTGAAACCCGGTATCGACGTCGCGCAACATCGCGACCTGCCACGGCCTGTGAGCACCCTTCCAAACCGGCGTGAACGAATGAACCGAAAACAGAGCGGGCGTGATGCCAGCGGTTTCAAAGGCCTCGATCTGCTTGGCGATCGCGTCATGGTAGGGCGCGTGGAACCGTTCGATGCGCGACCGTTTCTCTGCCGGTGTGATCGGGTGGTTGCCCGGTACAATTTGTCCGTCCGACAGACGCATGATGAGCGTTGGATCATCGGCCCCCCGGTTCGGATCGATGAGCAATCGGGAAAAATTGCTCAGCACCGCCGGGCAGTTGAGCGCCTTACACATGCGGCGCACCACCGCCTCTACACCGATATCATAGGCGATGTGGCGCTCAAAAGCCGATGATGGCAAGCCGAGATTCCCATAGTCTTGAGGCATGTGGTTTCGTGCGTGGTCGCACACGATCAGGAGTCCGCTGCTAACATCACCTTCAATTTTGATGAATGCTGCATCGTTTGCTTCTGACTGGCTGGCCATGGTCTTGTCGGTCATAGTGTCCTTTTGAAACTGCGTAAAAGTCTGGCTCTGCAGCAAACCCTTGGGTGGCGCGTGTAAGGCCAAGTGAGTTCAGGGGCAAACCGTTTGACCACACAAAGCCGCCCAAATGTGCAAACCAAAGCGCAATGGCATGACAACAAAACCGTCACCACTGGCCATCAGATGTCGGTGGGCGTTGCTGCCACATTGCTGGTGATCGGGGCCCTTGCGATGGGATCGAGCCCGGCCTTTGCCCGCTGGTCTGGCCTCGACATGTTTGCCTCGTTAAAAGTGATAACATTTTCTTTCTCT
>JBCBZX010000149.1:0-7374 GCA_039815105.1 Pseudomonadota bacterium | reverse complement strand
CCGGCAAACGGCGGATGAAATTTCTGATCGCCTGCTTGCCGGTTCTGTTCTGGCCATCGCCGAGCAGGTGTTTGTGAACGATGACGGGGAGCTGGAAGTGGATGTGCCTTATGTGGCGCTTCAGATGCTCACATCTTCGGCGGACGACCGCGTGTTCTATCGTATCGAAACGCTGGAGGGCGCGTTCATTACCGGCTATCGACAGCTGGTGCTCGCCAACAGTGTGGACGATGACGAGGCTCAAACCCAGTTTTTCAACAGTGTTTTTCGGGGGTCTGACATTCGCATTGCCACCTTCGTTGGCGCCGCTTCATCAAGCACCAAATCGGTGGGCTATCGCGTCGGCGTGGCAGAAACCACAAACGCCCGCACGGCCATCGCGTCCCGAATTTTGTTGCGATCGGCTGCGCGCCAGTCGGTTCTTATTGCAGCGGCGGCGTTGCTGGTATGGTTGGCTGTCACCAACGCTTTGAAGCCGCTGTCCAACCTCAAGCGAGCCATTGACCGGCGTAACCCTGAGGACATGCGGCCTATCAAACATCGAGTGCCGCTTGAGGTGGAAGGCATTGTAGAACGTATCAACGACCTGTTGGGGCGCTTCTCAAGCTCGATCGATGCGCTGCGCAATTTCACATCCAATGCCAGCCACCAATTCAGAACACCGCTGGCGCTGATCAACACACATCTGGAGTTGGCACAACGCGCTGACACGGAAAGTGAGAAGGCACAGTCAATTCACAACGCTCAAAAGGCCGTGGGCGATGCGGAGAGGCTGATGGGACAGATGTTGCTGTTGTCGCGGATTGATACTCTGTCGGGGGAAGAGTTGCAGTCTCAGTCCTGCGACCTGACGGCAATAGCGCGTGACGTATGCGAAGAATTCATCCTGCGCTTGTCTCATCAGGCGGACATGGACTTCGATTTGGGCTTTCAAGGCGACGGACAGGTTGTGATCAAGGGCGACAAGACGCTGGTTCAGGAAGTGGTGCGCAATTTGATCGACAACGCCATAAAACATAGCGGGCCGACGCCACGGGTGGATGTCATTGTCGCGCATTCAAACTGTGACCCTGGGTCCGATGTGGATGTGGCCACGAAGGGTGTTCTGTTTGTGCGCGATCAAGGCATGGGCTTTGATCTGCGAACGGTTCTGCGAAACTCCATGCGCCATCACCCCACGACGTCATCGAGCAATGAAACCCATTTGAGCCGAGGCGCCGGAATTGGGCTTACCATCGTTCATGAGATCGTAAACCTGCTGGGCGGCCAATTGAGTGGTCAGAACCAAATGTCGTCAACAGGCATGACCATATGTGTCGCGTTTGAAGCCAAATGACTTCGCCAAGCCTTATCAATTACCCCTCACCGCCCCACACATCAGCCAGCACTGATAAGCTCACGCCATGACGAACAATCACATGCCATTATCGGGCATCCGCGTTTTGGACATGACCAATGTATTGGCCGGGCCATTCTGCTGCCACCATCTGGCGCACCTGGGAGCTGAAGTCATCAAGATTGAGGCCGTTAGAAGGGGTGATTTGGCACGCCAACTTGGGGCCGACCCGGACTTGAACCGAGCGAATATGGGTGTGTCTTTTCTGGCCCAGAATGCGGGCAAAAAGTCGGTCACCATCGATCTGAAAAAACTCGAAGGCAAAAGCATCTTCTTAAAGCTTGTGCAGAGCGCCGACGTGGTGGTGGAGAATTTCAGACCGGGTGTGATGAAGCGATTGGGCCTTGAGTACGACGTGTTGAAGGCGGCCAAACCGGAGCTGATTTACTGCGCGATCTCGGGCTTTGGCCAGGACGGCCCGTGGGTTGCTCGCCCCGCTTATGACCAGATCATTCAAGGCTTGTCGGGGGCCATGTCTATCACCGGCGATGCGAAGAGCGCACCGCTGCGTGTGGGATATCCGGTGGCGGACACTATGGGCGGCATGACGGCGGCCTTTGCCATCGCGGCGGCCCTCAACAAAGAGGAGCGCGGCTGCTTCATCGACGTCTCGATGTTGGAATCCGTTTTGTCCTCCATGGGCTGGGTGGTCTCAAACCATCTGATTGCGGGCATTGAGCCAAGCTGCAATGGCAATGAAAATCCCACTTCCGCACCTTCGGGAACCTTTGAAACACGGCAGGGCCTGATCAACATCGCTGCCAATAAGGACGAGCAATGGACACTGCTGACGGATTATTTGGGGCTAAGCCACCTGCAGAGCAGCCATAGCTATCGCACGCGGGAAGCGCGCAAGGAAAACCGCAAGGCGTTGAAGGCTGAACTTGAGACAGTGCTCAGGAAGAAGCCTGCCACCCATTGGGCGGAGGAGCTGAACAGCATCGGCGTTCCCGCCGGGGCTGTGCTGACGGTGCCGGAAATCCTGGAAACACCACAAATTACGGGCCGTGGCTTTTTGGACAAGCATCAAAACGTTCCGGGCGTTGGGCGCGATATCCAACTGGCCACCACCGGCATTCAACTGGACGGTGTCTCCCCCACTGTTTCAGCGCCACCCCCCATATTGGGCGAGCACAATGATGACATTTTGGGGCAGTTGGGGCTGTCGGCTGACGATCTGGATCAATTGCGAAAGGACGGCGTGATATGAGCGGTGAACATGGCGACGTGGCCGATTGGTGGAACACCGAAATCATCGATATGGCTCCGGGACAAATACGCCTGCGCGGTCGGCCAATTGAAGAGCTAATCGGCCATTGTTCCTTGCCGCAAATGATATGGATGATGGTTCGTGGCGATGTGCCGAACCCTGCACAAGCCGCGCTATTTGAAAGCGCCTTGGTGGCGGCGGTGGACCATGGGCCACAGGCACCTTCAATCGCCACTGCCCGCATGGCAATCACATGTGGACAAAGCCTCAACGGTGCGATGTCTTCAGCTGTGAACATGCTGGACGATGTGCATGGCGGCGCAGGAGAACAGGCAGTTGAACTTTTCAGTCAGGTCGACGCAGCGCTGCGGCTTGGCACCGACATGACAACCGCCTGTGCGCAGGCGATCGACAAGTGGCAGGCCGAGAGATCAAAATACATTCCGGGCTTTGGCCACAGGTTCCACAAGCCGGAGGACCCAAGAGCGCTGCGCTTGCTGACCTTGGTGGAAGAGGCTGCAGACACAGGCACGGTGAGTGGAAATTTCGGCCTCATCGGTTGTGCGGTGCAAGACGAGTTGAGCCGACGCAAAGGCTCTACAGTTCCCATGAACATCGATGGCGCAACCGCCGTCATTTATGCAGAGCTGGGTTTCGCTGCCCCCCTCGCCCGCGGCCTGTTTTGCCTCTCGCGATCGGTTGGAATTCTTGCCCACGCATGGGAGCAAATGCAGCAGGGCGGACGTAACAAAGGGCCGACACCCCCCGGATATCGCTGGACCTATAGCGGCCTCAACCCGATCAATGACCGCTCCTAGCGACGGGTGGCTAACCGGTTTCCAAACCCAGATTGGCCGACAGGTTGGGGATGTGCTCAATGGCGATGCCTCTGCGCGCCATATTTGGCGACGCGTCGATCAGAGCAATCGTACCATTGGGCGCAGGCCTATCGAAAGGATATCCAAGGTTGACATTCGGCAGCTCTGGATAGGCGTCAAATCTTGCCCCACAAAATGCGCGGCTGCCGCACGCCCCATCACCCATTCCGGGATTGCCGGGGGACACCAACACCATGAGTTGAAACGCCATGCCATCTTGCGTCCCGGTGGGCAGCAGGAGGTTAAGGGGCCAGCCGCAATCGCAAAAGTCATCGTTGCTTCCGGTGCGATTGTGCAGCTCGTCAAATCCGCCAGCCGTGAAGCTGGATGTTGGCCAGGGCGCAAAGCCACCCAGTTTGCGGACCACGCTGCTCTCATCCGCCATAAACAAAATATGGTTTTGACCTTGCTGCAACTCAACAGGTTTTCGGTCCAGCTCGATCCAGAACCGATGTTCACTGGCGTGGCCGGCAGGCTTGGTGCCGTCAAGATCAATAAATTCGTCGGCACATAGAAACAAACGGGCGGTCGCCGCCCCTTGAGTATCGGCGTTCACGCGCGCAACAACGGCAAAGCGCTCAGTCATGAGCGAGGCCCGTTGAAAGCGACGTGTGACTGGGGGTTGGGAGTATTCGAACCGTTCCGTGATTTTTCCGGTATGAAGCCTATCGGCGCCCGGGTCGTTTGCATCGATCTGATCGGACGCCTTTTGCAACAGAGCAGCCTTTACGGCGTTGCGATCCGGCGAACCAAAGTCGTCACCAGCAATTTCGGACAGGACCACAATCTGATCGCCGGAGACCGCAATGCCAACGTCTTCCGCCTCATAAGCGGGAAGTTGTGCATAATATTCCTGCGCCAAATCATCGATCATTCGGTGCCAGCGCCAGAAGACCGGATCCTGAAGAGAGGTGTGGGGATTTGTCATGACCCCCGTGCCCGCGCCCAGCGATGCGATGTGGCCATGCCCAAAATTGTGCAGGTTTAGTGGACCAATGGCAGATATGATCCAGTCGAGTTCAGCCTGTTGGGTTATGACGTCGGTTCCAAATCCCAAACCGGATTCAAGTGCCGTACCCACATTGGAGGCATTGAGCTCGATGGTTCGCCCGGCAATCTGGCCACCATTTGCCAGATAATCCCGGTACGCATGGCGTCGGCGCTCAAGGTCCGCTTGGTTGGCCATGGTAATTGTATCATTGTCAGGCCTTGCACCGTAACCAACGGACTTGGGCTCCCGGGCATCGGGGTCGTAACCGTCGCCAAGCGAAGCGCCGAAATCGGTCAGTGCTTCGACCTTGTTCAGGCCAACCGCCAGTCTTTCGGTATCATAGCGAGCCAACATCTGCTGGTGCATGTAGACAAAAACTTCGCCGTGGCGATTTTTCATTCTGATGCGCCCGGGCTCGGCTAAACCTCCCGCGTCATAAACAAAATGCCAGTGGCGATGGTGCTCGTTGAGGTAAAGATCCTCCCGCCAAATATGTAGAAGATCTTCGCCTTGAAGTGGCACACTTACCCCGCCGCCGCCCTCATCTTCTTCATCATCGTCATCGAACGGAACTGCACCACCCTCGACGCGAAACGCCATTGGCGGCACGGGAATGGCTGGCGTATTGTCCCTCAACTTGGGAGCGTGGACGGCAAAAACACCCAGCATGTGCTGCGCCATGGCCAACTGACCGTCGCGCGCGGCATCCTCAAACACACCCATGGCGGCATCCAAACCATTGGTTGCACTGTCAGCTTCCTGGAATGCTGCATTGGCCTTGCGCATCAATTCGGTGCGTCTTTGCAAGGTGCTCGGGTCAAAAACAGAAAAGGGTTGTTGAGTTGTTCGCGCGAACTCAGGCAAGCTATCGTCATCTGAAAATGCAGATGTTCCGCCAAGTTTGGCTGGCGCTTCAAAAAACGTGCGAATGCGTTGTTTTACTTCCGTTTCGGTTGCCATCAGATTATCCTTTGTCGAAAATTAATTATACAAAACATCACCATCTTTTCACTGACGGTACCAAGGCCGTTATTTTCAATCAACTGGAAGTATTGACTGGAGCATTGGATAATGGCGAGCCAAGCACTGATCGAAAAGGCGCGGGCAATTCGAAACTGGGCCCTGAAAAGCCGGTTGATTACGGTTGGAGCCCCCGATCCGAACGTCAGCGATGAAGCCATGCAATTGGCGGCTCAGGCCTTTGGTGACGACTTGCCCCGTACATGGCAACGAAGTGGTTTAACCGGCGTTGGTGTCAGCGACATGGGCGATAAGATCATCGTCTACACGGCGGTGAGTTTGCCTGGCACAGAGGCCTCCATGGTGCCAACTCAACTGGCGGACGGGGTGGAGATCGAGTACAAAAAGGCGTCTCCCTTTACCCTTAAAGATGACACGCCCGATACGATGTTCGGTGTTGAACCGGCCGTCTTTCGCGCAAAGCGATACACATGTGGGTCATCGATTTCTGTCTCAAACCGGCGTTCTGCGGGCACCATGGGTGCTCTTGTGCGTGACAAGGATGGCAAGCTTCTGGGGCTGACCAACAATCATGTGACAGGCGGGTGCAACAATACGCGTCGTGGCATGCCCATATCTGCTCCCGGCATCAAAGATGTTTCGGCGACGGGGTTGCGGCCCTTTACGCTGGGTGCTCACCATCAATCCATACCGATGATCCTGGGAGAACCAGACGCGGTGGACCACACATTGAACACCGATGCAGCTGTCTTCGATATCGGTCACAGCAACTTGGTCAGCTCAATGCAGCAAAACCATTACGACACGCCCACACAGTTGGCGCAAATCGTTGCAGACCCAGCGAACGGATTGGCCGTCAAGAAAGTCGGTCGAACGACCGGTTTGACGACTGGGATCGTCGAATCCCAAATGATTGGTGCATTTCCCCTCGACTATGATATACCAACCTACCATAGCGCCAATGAGAGTGTTCGATTTCGCGGGCGGGTGTATTTTGAACCCGTATACCTTATTCGCGGACTGGGCGGGGTGTTCTCGGACCGCGGTGATTCCGGCGCTTTGGTGGTGACCAATGACGACGGTAAAGAAAAGGCACTTGGACTCATTTTTGCCGGCGATGCCTCGGATAATTTATCCTATATGCTGCCGCTTGAGCCTATTCTTTCGAAACTGCAACTCGAACTGGTGAATGGACTGGGAACCAATGGGTGACGAAAGCCGCAATTTCCCGCGGGCCGCCGAGGACCTTCTCCACCGCTTGGGGCTACCGGCGGGAGCGGTGACATTGCAGGAAACACGAAGAGACAATTTACCCGAGATCATTGCGCATCTCGAGTCCGGCGCGCGGCCTAAAGAAACGCCCGACAAAGTCAAAAACTTCGCAGTCGTTTATCGAACTCGACGGGTTTTGAAGGCTCGGTGAAAGGCTTGCCGGGCAATGCGGGGACGGCGCTTCTAGTGCTCTGCCGCCGCCTGATAGAGTGGCCAAGACCCTTGCTGGGCCGTGTCGTTGGCCCAGTAGTCGAAGCGATCGACGACAAATCATCTTGAAAGCGTTCGAGCTTTTGCGGCCAAATTTAGCGCTGCCCCCTGCTCTCGACATCACGCCAGCTCAAAACATCGGACGTGTTGGATGGCGGATCGAACACCATATTCATCTGTACATTTTAGCTGTTTTGAATTATTCACTAAAATTATATTAAAATAAATTTTCAGACTGTCTGAGAAAAGAGGCAATTTTCATGCTTCAAACAACACTCACGGTTCCGCTGGACGTTAAGCCTGAAAGTTTCTTGCAGCTTGATGAACTAATCAACGTCTTCCGAAGACAGGAAGATGAGGACGAGAGTGAAAGTGAGGGCAATTTTGGGCGGCTGATCCAGGGCATCCCTACCCTCCACTTCATGTCGATGAGCAT
>JBCBZX010000364.1:0-2933 GCA_039815105.1 Pseudomonadota bacterium | reverse complement strand
TTTTTACCCATGGTGGGCGCCATGCAACTGGCATCGAGGCCGTGCAGTTCGCTGCCAATATGGTGACCAGGGGCGCTGGCGAGCTGTTGGTGACCAGCATGGACCGCGACGGCGCAAAAATTGGCTACGATCTGGGCCTGACCCGTGCCATTGCCGATGCGGTGCCGGTACCGGTGATCGCATCCGGCGGTGTGGGTGATCTGGATCATCTCGTCGATGGCATCACCCAGGGTGGCGCGACAGCTGTTCTCGCCGCTTCTATTTTTCATTTTGGCACCCATACAATTGGCGAGGCCAAGCGGCATATGGCGCAGGCGGGCATACCTATGCGTCTGGATGGAATTGCATCATGACAGCCTTTACCCTTGCGGACCTGGAAGCGATTATAGCTGACCGCGCTTCGGCAGATGGTGAAGCATCTTACACACGCTCGCTGATGGATAAGGGCGTGGAGAAAGCGGCCGAGAAGTTCGGTGAGGAAGCCGTCGAAGCCGTCATTGCCGCTGTGGCGCAGGATGAAGCTGCCGTCACAGGTGAGGCGGCAGATGTTCTGTATCACATGCTGGTGCTGCTAAAATTGCGTGATATCCCAGTGGCTGATGTGATGAAAGAATTGCAGCGTCGCACCGGCCAAAGTGGTCATGCAGAGAAAGCCGCCCGCCAGAGGTAGCAGACGTCAAGACGTAAAATGAGGCATGACCGCCATGCTAAACCAACAAGAACCACTGCGTGTGGATGTAGACGGTGACGGCGAGCCGGATCTGCTGGACCAGCTGGCCGATGATCCCAACTCTCCTTTTCGATCTTTCACCGCCGAACAATGGGCCGATTTGCGCGCCGATACGCCGCTGAGCCTGACAGCGGAAGAGGTGAACCGACTTCGTGCTCTGGGTGACCCGATCAACCTTGACGAAGTGCGGCGCATCTATTTGCCGCTCTCACGCATGTTGGCCATGCATGTGGAGGCCATGAACGGCTTGCATCGGGCTCGCGCCGATTTCATGCAGCATAGCGGACAACGCAAAAGCCCATTCGTCATCGGCATCGCCGGGTCGGTTGCGGTGGGGAAATCCACCACAGCGCGCCTTCTCACGGAATTGCTCAAGCGTTGGCCGCTGCAGAGCGATGCCAGTCCCAAGGTGCAATTGATCACCACGGACGGTTTTTTGCATCCAAACGCCTATTTGAACGAACACGACTTAATGAGCCGTAAGGGCTTCCCCGAAAGCTATGACGTAAAAGCTGTTCTGGGTTTTCTGGCCGACATAAAGGCCGGGCGCCGTGAAGTGCGGGCGCCAGTTTACAGCCATATGATCTATGATGTGGTTCCCGGTGAGTTCGAAGTGGTGGACCAGCCTGACATTCTGGTGTTCGAGGGGATCAATGTCCTTCAAACCCGCGAACTGCCGCCAGAAGGGCGCGTGGTGCCCTTCGTGTCGGATTTCTTTGATTTCTCAATCTTCGTGGATGCCGACGAAGACGATATTGAGCGCTGGTATGTTGAGCGCTTTATGGATCTGTGGCGCACGGCCTTTCGCAACGAGCAGAGCTTTTTCCACCGCTTCATCGAACTGTCTGCGGACGAGGCCGAAGATATGGCCCACGAGATTTGGACCGATATCAACCTGAAGAATTTGCATGAGAATATTCAGCCCACGCGCCCCCGCGCAGACCTGATCATGCGAAAGGGGCCGGAACACTGTGTCGAGCAAGTTCTGCTCCGGCGTCTTTGAACCGCCAATGTCATCCCGGACAAGCGAAGCGAAGATCCGGGATCCAGGACTAAGCACGCCATGAAAGATCATCATTACTTTGTCTACATTCTGGCATCGAAGCGGAATGGCACGCTTTACACAGGCGTGACCAATGACCTGCGCAGGCGAGTGGCTGAACATCGAGCTGGCATCGGCATAAGCTTCACCAAACGCCACAGGGTTCACCGCCTTGTCTGGTATGAAGAGCATCAAGATATTGAGGTGGCAATTGTGCGTGAGAAGCGGGTCAAAAAGTGGTTGCGCCCGTGGAAGATGCAACTTATCGAGGCCACCAATCCGCAGTGGCTGGACCTCTATGAACGTTTTGTGTGAAGCGGTCCTAGATCCCGGCTCTCCGCTGCGCTGCGGCCGGGATGACAAAAGAACGTCGCGCCCGTTGCAGCGCGATTTTCTGGTCCTTATATACCGCCCGATGGGGCAACGGCCTCTTTTATGAACAACCCCGCCGCCGAGCTCGGTGGCACCAATTTGCCCAATGCCACCCGACGTGGCGCAAGGGACCGTCATATGCGGTGCTGGCCCTGACCATTCTCAGGCCTATCCGCTTGAGAATGCCTCGCTCATCCCACGGATGCGCGGATGAGGGTTCCGACGGTCCGCTGAAAGGAAAGACAAATGGCTAAAGTTATTGGCATCGACCTTGGCACCACCAACTCCTGCGTGTCCGTAATGGACGGCAAGGACCCCAAGGTCATCGAAAATGCGGAAGGCGCGCGCACGACGCCGTCCATGGTGGGTTTCACTGACGAGGGCGAGCGCCTTGTGGGCCAGCCGGCCAAACGCCAGGCCGTGACCAATCCCGAGAACACATTGTTCGCGGTCAAGCGCCTGATCGGCCGTCGGTTTGATGACCCTGCCGTGACCAAAGACAAAAAGCTCGTGCCTTTCAACATCGTCAAAGGCGACAATGGCGACGCATGGGTTGAAGTCTAAGGCGAAAAATATTCGCCCAGCCAGGTCTCGGCCATGATCCTTCAGAAAATGAAGGAAACTGCCGAAGCCTATCTTGGCGAGACAGTCGAGCAGGCGGTCATCACAGTCCCCGCTTACTTTAGTTGTAGGACATCGTAATAATCCCCTCCAACTTCAGCCGCAGACTCGCTAAAACCATCAATTTCTAATGCTTCAATTTGATTAAGTTCTTTTGACTTGGGCAGA
>JBCBZX010000283.1:0-4041 GCA_039815105.1 Pseudomonadota bacterium | reverse complement strand
GTGTGCGCGGCACTTGGTGGCTTCCACAATATCAAGGCTTTGGCGTGTCGCTCGATTTTACCCATGCGAAAGTGTATGGCGACGCCGCCACCCTTGCGGCCAATAATTTGACAACGCTTGAGTTCACCGACGGTATCAACACGTTGACGCTCAATGGAATGTATCGTTTCGATGAGAAATATCTCGGCTTTCGGCCCTATTTCGGCGCGGGCCTTGGCGTGAATATTCCCCACGTTGAAGTGGACCGGAACAATGCGTTGGCCGCTGGCCGCGCTTTCGGTTACCAATTTGGCGGCTTGACCGCTCAGGCACAGGCCGGCCTTGAGTACGATATCACCGACCGCATCTCAGCGTTCACCGAGTACAAATTCAACTATAATTGGGTCAATGTCAGCGCGGATGGGGGCGACAGGCTCAGGACCAGCATCGCCACAAATGCCGTCAATTTCGGCCTCAGCTTCCGTTTCTAGCCCTCGGGAACCTGCTATTCGGCGGCTTCCAGAACAGGGTCAGGCGCACGCTCGGGGAACGCCGTGGTGTCAATGCCAGCTGGTGCGCTGCCGCCATACACCCAGTTCAAAAGTTCCAGGGTGTGAACGATTGGAACATTGGTGCCAGAGGCTATCTGCGTGATGCACCCAATGTTGCCAGTGGCAATGACGTCAGGATTTGTGGCCTCGATATTGGCGACTTTGCGAGCCTTCAATTTTTGCGAGATCTCGGATTGCAGAATGTTGTAGGTTCCTGCCGAGCCACAACAAAGATGCGCCTCGCGCGGTTCAACCACTTTCAGGCCCGCCTGCCGCAGCAGCATTTTAGGCTGGTTCGCAATCTTCTGACCATGCTGCATAGAACAGGCCGAGTGATAAGCGACCGTCATGGCCGGGCGTCGCACCGGTGTTGGCAAATCGGTTTTGGCCAAATATTCCGTCACATCCATGGTGAGTTCGGATACTCTGGCCGCCTTGGCTACATAGGCCTCGTCAAGGCGCAACATGTGGCCATAGTCCTTGATGGTGGTGCCGCAACCGGATGCGGTGATGATGATGGCGTCAAGCCCCTCACCCTCCAACTCTTGCGTCCAGGCATCCACATTCTTGCGGGCGGCATCCAGACTGTCATTCTCCCGGCCCATATGATGCACAAGGGCGCCACAGCAGGCTTCGCCTTTCGGCCTAACCACTTCGATGCCAATACGGGTCAACAGATCAATGGTCGCTTCGTTGATACCGGGCTTAAGCACCGGTTGCGCGCAGCCCGTGAGAATGGCCACGCGACCAAGCTTCTGGCCTTGTGCCTTACTAACACCAGCTTGGGCCACGGCGGACTTGCCGGGTAGCTTTGAGGGTGCCAGCGAGAGCATGGCTTTGAGCGGTTTGGTGGCCTGCAGCAATCCGAACAGGGGGGCAAAGGGCTTGCCCAACCGAGCAACGTTCAGCGCCGCACGAAACCGAGCCGGATAAGGAAGCACCGCAGCCAACACGTTGCGGATCAGCCTGTCCATGATCGGACGCCGATAGGTTTCCTGAATATGTGCGCGGGCGTGGTCGACCAGATGCATGTAGTGGACGCCCGACGGGCATGTCGTCATGCAACTCAAGCAACTGAGACAGCGGTCGATATGGGTGACCGTTTTTTCGTCTGCAGGCCGGTCGTTCTCCAACATGTCCTTGATCTGATAAATGCGGCCGCGAGGGCTATCGAGTTCATCTCCAAGCGTGATGTAGGTCGGGCATGTCGCTGTGCAGAATCCGCAATGGACACAGGTGCGCAGGATCTTCTCTGAGTGCGCAATATGGGGATCAGCAAGCTGAGTTGCATCGAAACTGGTTTGCATTGAAAGCCCCTATCGCGCCGCTTCGGGTACCATCAGCCCCGGATTGAGTATTTGCAGCGGATCAAAGCTGGCTTTGATGCCAGCGTTGAGCTGCGCGATCGCGGCGGGCTGCGGTTGAAAAACGCTGGCTTTCGCGCGCACGTCCACCGGAGCGCGAACAAGAAGTGCATGCCCCCCCAGCGAGGCTGCCAAAGCGTGTATGGCTGCCGTATCTACGTCCAGGTCGGTGGTCATCCAGATCAGTCCGCCTGACCAGTCGTAAAAATAACTCAAAGCGCCGCTGGCTGCGACGAAATCTGGCCCTTTGGTTGGCGGAAGCGAGACGCGCCATACAGCGCGTTCGGCCATATCTGTGCGCCTGTTTTGCTCCTTCAAACAGCCTACATCGCGAACCGCCCGCCAGACCGCATCGCTCTGGGGCCCCTCCAGCTTTCCGGTGAGACCAAAGCCTGACAGGGCGTCGGCGAGCTTGCCTTCCCGATAGCGGACAGACTCAGCCATCCCTTCTATTCGCAGCCAGGTCTTTGATCCTGCTTTTTCAAGGCCGGAGCCGGGCTGGTGGGCTGCACCGGTCACTTCGTAGGGCGTTGCCATGGCGGCGCACATGGCTTTGACCGCCGTGTTATCATCCAGATCGTCAAGCACCAGGGTGACAACAGTCTCGGGGCGCGGCAGCACCTTGAAAATCACTTCTGTCAAAACACCCAAAGTGCCCCAAGCGCCGGCCTGCAGTTTCACAAGGTCGAGGCCGGTCACGTTTTTCATGACCCGACCACCGTTCTTGACGACTTCTCCACTGCCATTGACGAAGCGAACCCCAATCAGGCTGTCGCGGGCCGCCCCGGCATATATCCGGCGTGGCCCGGAATTGTTGCTGGCCACCGCCGCTCCGATGGTCGGTTCGCCTTTGGTCCCCATCAAATCGCGATAGTCAACGGGCTCGAATGTGAGCATTTGGTTGTGCTGGGCCAATGCGGCGTCAATATCTGCGACGGGGGTTCCTGCCCAAGCCCCGATGATCATTTCGGACGGTTCGTACAGGGTGATGCCTGACAGGCCGGAAAGATCGAGCGTCTTGGTGTATTGCGAAGGCCGCCCGACTTCCATGCGAGTTCCGCCACCGGTCAAACGCAGCCGGTCATCGTTCGCTGCCGCTTGGGTGACGGCCTTCGAGACATCGGCTTCACTTTTGGGCGATATGATTGAAGCGGCACTCATTCCGCCGCTTCCAACACCGCTTCAAGGCGCCCTTCGAGGGGAAAAACCTTTGCCGGGTTCATGAGCCACGTTGGATCGAAGACGGATCGAACTCGCATCTGCTGAGCTAAATCCACCTCATTGAACTGATGGGTCATCAGATCGCGCTTCTCAATACCCACACCATGCTCTCCAGTGAGACACCCGCCAACGTCCACGCACAGTTTGAGAATTTCATTGCCAGCCTCCTCTGCCTTGCGGCGCTCTGTGGCGTCATTGATGTCGTAGAGGATCAGGGGGTGCAGATTGCCATCCCCGGCGTGAAACACGTTTGCAACCCGCAGGCCATACCTGTCGATGATCCCATCCATTTTGGACAACACTTCCGGCAGCCTGCCGGTGGGTATGGTGCCATCGATACAGATATAGTCTGCAACGCGGCCTGTGGCACCGAAGGCCGACTTGCGCCCCTTCCAGATCGCCGCCGCCTCCATCGCCGACTGACTTTCCTTAACGGTGGCAACATTGTGTCTTTTGGCGATCTCAACGATGAGTTTCAGTGTGGCCGCCATCTCTTCGTCAGAGCCTTCAACTTCGACAATCAGCAGGGCGCCGACGTCCAGCGGATAGCCCGCTTTCGCGAACGCTTCGCAAATTTCGATGGCCTGCTTGTCCATGAACTCGCGGTCGCACAGCTCCATAGCGTGCTTGGCACCACGCTCACGCGGAACAACATCGAGTTCGACGTCGAGAACGCAGCCGATTGAGCTCCGGCGTTGACCAACTCGATATCGAGCACGCCGCGGGACTGCTCCGCGAGGGCGAACTGGTCGCCTTCCCGACCGAGACGGTCTATGGCCTCGGTGCCGACGCCACCAACGCGGAGGCCGTCGCCAAGGTCTTCGAGCTCAAGGGTCGTCCCAGCACCAACCCACTCATTGTCCATGTCTCTGGTATCGAGCAGGCCCAGTCACTCGTCGCGAGTTGGCCGACAACCGCAGAACGGC
>JBCBZX010000151.1:0-7353 GCA_039815105.1 Pseudomonadota bacterium | reverse complement strand
CTGGGGATTCTCTTCGGTGAACTCCTTGGTCAGCCCAAAAACCTTCTCGGGATTGTTCTTCCAGATCTGGTAGTCAGTGATCACTGGAACACCGATGCCTTTGAAAACAGCGGCCTGGTTCCAAGGCTCACCCACGCAATAGCCGTCAATGGTGCCCGCTTCGAGCGTGGCCGGCATTTGCGGTGGTGGCGTCACGGAGAGAAGTGCGTCGGCATCAATCTGACCGGACACATCATCGGGTGAGTAGAAGCCGGGGTGAATGCCGCCAGCCGCGAGCCAATACCGCAACTCGTAATTGTGGGTGGAGACGGGAAACACCATACCCATGTTGAATGGGCGGCCTTCATCCTTGAACTGCTCGACGACTGGCTTGAGCGCTGAGGCAGAGATCGGGTGGATTGGTTTGCCATCCGCGTCGGAAGGGATGTGCTCGCGCATCAATTCCCACACTTCATTGGATACCGTGATGCCGTTGCCGTTCAAATCCATGGAGAACGGGGTCACGATGTGAGCCTCTGTGCCAAAGCCAATGGTTGCCGCCAGCGGCTGGCCAGCAAGCATATGGGCGCCGTCAAGTTCGCCAGTGATCACGCGGTCCAGCAGCACCTTCCAATTGGCCTGTGGCTCCAACGTAACGAACAGGCCCTCATCTTCGAAATAGCCAAGCTCGTAGGCAATTGCGAGCGGCGCCATATCGGTCAGCTTAATAAAGCCGAACTTCAGCTCGTCTTTTTCAACATCAAGCATCTCGGCATGTGCTGAGGTTAGGGCCGGTGTTAGAAAGGCGGTGGCAGCGAGCGCGGTGGAGGCCAACGCAAACATTGCCCGCCTCGTGATTGAAAACTTCTTCATCTGGTCCCCTCGACCTGCGACCTGGGAGGAAGGTCGCGATTGGTGAAACGAAAACGCCGCCGAACTGCATATCGACGCCAAATGGGAGGAGGGGCGTGAGATATGCTGTTCAGCGGCGATGCTGTTTGTCTTGACCCGCCATTGGGCCAAATTGAGCTGTGCGGCTCGTTAACGATTTTGCAAGACCTGTGCCAGTTTGCTCTTCACGTCATTTAGTTGATAAGATTCAGATATTTGACGCGCTTCAGGCTTGGAGCTCAGCGCTCGTTAGCTTATTGAAAGTCGCTGTCCATTTGTGCATTGCCTGCACCAGCGCTCAATTTTGTGGCACTTTTCCCGCGGTGCCCTCATAGGCTGCCAGATAGCGATCGAGCTGATCAGGATCGAAACTCAGGCCATCGAAAAAGCCGTCGGGGCCCATCAAAAGCGCGCCTGGCGCACCCCGTGTGTGAGCCCCGACCTGGTCTGGTGATGCCAGCGCGCCTTCGACCTTCGCGTTCGCAGCAGGCACGGCCACATCAACGTTGGCCAAAGCGGCGCGGTACAGGTCCGGCCGATAAGTTTGCATCGCTGCATGGGAGTTTACGGCAGAATGTTCTGCCATACCCCAACGCACCATCTGGCTATACAGCCACAATGCGTGGCTTTGCCAAGGGAATGTAGCCGCCCGTGCAAATGGCTCATACCCGGCAGGCCCCAACAGCGCCGCCCTGATGTCTGCCTCTGGTTTGTCGAGATAGTCTGGCTTGGCCATCATTTCGGCCAATGCTTCCGCGTTTGCCCGATCCGAGCACCAATGGGCGCTGGCGGTTAGAGCGCACACCAGGCTCGCGATCACGTCAGGATTATCGTCCAGCAGCGCTTCGGGCACTGCGAGAACCTTCTCGGGGCTCGATGCCCAGATGGCGTTCTTTGTGGTCAATATACGTCCCATCCCGGCACGGACCGCGAGCGTGTTCCAGGGTTCGCCGACACAATAGCCATCTATGGATTGGGCGGACAAAGCATCGGGCACCAGCGTTGGTGGCAGAACGACAATGTCCACATCTCTATCGGGTGATATGCCACTGGCCCCCAGCCAGTAGCGCAACTCGAAATTGTGGGCCGAGAAGGGGTGGACGACAGCAAAACGCAGTTTCGGCGCATCCGGCTCAGCAATCAGGGCTGCCAGGCGTTGGCCCGCTTCGGCGGGATCGCCAATGTCAGGTTCGCGCAACTGCGCATATAGCTTGTTTGACACCGTGATGGCATTGCCGCCAAGGCCAAGCGCCATCGGTACAATCAGTTTTTGGCCGATTGCCGTCAGGCCCAAATTGGCCGCCAGCGGCATGGGAGCCAGAATGTGTGCCGCATCGAAGTGACCGACGGCGAGCCGATCACGCACATTGGCCCAGGACGTTTCGCGCACTAGGGAGAGGTCGATATTCTGAGCTTCGGTGAAGCCTTTCTCGCGGGCGGCAATCAATATTGCGGCGTCCAGTAGAGGTAAGAAGCCGCAGCGAATTTGAGTGGTCATGTCTGCCTTCCCCCGTCACCTAAAATTGCTGCCGACATAAGCAGGCCCTCCGCCACCTCGACCATGCGCCTGTTCTGGTTCATCGCAGTGGTGCGCAGCAGTCCATAGGCCGCGTCTTCATCCAAGCCGCGGCTCGCCATGATCAGCCGCTTGGCCTTGTCGATGGTTGTCCGTTCGCTCAAAGCAGACTTTGCGCTTTCAAGTTCTCTCTCCAGCCGTGAGAAGGCGTTGAACCGGCTGATAGCCATTTCCATGATTGTGCGAACTCGGTCCTTGCGCAGGCCATCAACGACATAGGCGGACACGCCAGCCTCAATTGCCTGTTCCATGCTCTGCTTGTCCGATTGGTCTACAAACATGGCGACAGGCCGCTTCACCGCGCGGGTTATGCGCAGCATGTCTTCAAGCATGTCGCGGTTTGGGTTGCCCAAATCCATGACGATGACATCTGGTGCACTGGCCTCAATCTTTTGCGCTATGCCGGTGATCTCGGTGATAATCTCAACCCGGTCGTAACCGGCGGCGCGGAGACCGTCTTCAATGATCGCGGCGCGGGCAGGCTGGGTATCGATGACCAGAACTGAAGGGGAGCCTTCCAACATGCCCGCACATTAGGCATGCCCGCTTTTCGTACAACGTCAAAAATTGTGCAATGATTGCTGTAAGTTGGTCATCTCCCGTTCAGCGCAAATCATTTATCAGCCAGAGACATCCACCCTGGCACCGGTTTCCGCCGATCGGTAAGCCGCCTCAACCAGGGCCATCGTCCGCAAATAGTCGCGCGCAGTGTTCTCCAAAGCTGCGCCAGTTTGCAGATAATCCACCACATGGTTTTGCAACGTTGCGACGCAGCCACCCCCGAACCGCGTCGGATGAGCCTCCACGGGTAAAGGCGTCACATCTGTCTCGCCATGGCGCCGCAGTTCCAACTGGCCATAGCCGTTGAGTTCAAGGGTCGCGGCGCTGCCTTCTAGCAGGGCCTCACCCATGGTTCGACGCGGGTCCATCGCGCGGTGATCCGCCAGGCGGTTTCCATCCAAAATGGCCCTGCGCCCATCAGCATATCCCAGAATGATGATACCGGCGTCTTCACCTTTGATCGCAGGGTTCAGTCGCCTAAGGTCGGCCCACACCCAAGCGGGTTCGCCCAGCAAATATCGAAACACATCCAAATAATGCACGCCGGTCTCATGCATGAGGAAGCGCGGCATACTCTGAAAATAAGGCTGGCGAGACAGGTATGCGTCGGGCCCCTGCCCGTCGCCGGGGCGTAGACGAAAGGTCAGCTGATACACTTCGCCCAACGTGCCGTTCGCCAATTCGCCCGCCATCAGCCTGTACCAAGGCTGGAACCGAAAGTTCTCATGTACGATCAAGGGTACATCGGATTGGCTCGAAAACCGCACCGCTTTCCGCGCGTCTTCAATGTTCCCGCACAGCGGCTTCTGGCAAATCGTCGGGATGCCTTCTGCCATGGCGGTATCGATAAGCGCCAGATGGGCCGTTGGTGGCGTGATGATGTCCACCAAATGTGGCTGTACAGAGTTCAAAGCCGCGTCGAAGCTTTTGAAGCATTCGGGAATATGGAAGCGAGCTGCCATTGCGCTGGCTGCGTGTTCGTCCGGGTCCACGATGCCCACCAACTCAACGTCCGGGTGCTCGTGCCAAGCTTCATAGTGAAACTGGCTAAAGTAACCTGCACCGACGCCCAGTACTTTGATTGTCAACGTTTCCTCCACCGTCGAGCTAAGTCCGATCGCTGCCTTTCCCTCGTTGCAATTGTGCAAGCGATCTGCAAGCTGCACCAGGGAGAATGTAGATGAGTTATTGTGTAAGCGTGCGGATCGACGTGGTTCAGGGGCAATCTGAAGCGTTTCGGGCTGCCATCACGGACAACGCGCTGGCGAGCGTGGAAGAACCAACTTGCTCACGCTTCGACGTGTGGACTGATCAGTCGGAGCCAACCGTTTTTTACCTGTATGAGGTGTATGACGACAAAGCTGGCCACGATGCACATTTGGCAACCACTCATTTCGCGCGTTTTGACGAGGCTGTGAAAGATCTGGTGCAATCGCGTCAGATCGAGACGTTTAGCACGGCATTGGTGTTGGGTTAGCTGGTCGGGGGCCTGAGATGTCGAGCCTGAAATGGTCCACTGAACATTGGTCGGACAACCTTTGGGAGGTTTACGCCCTGCGCTATGCCGACCGGCCTGGTCGCACGCGTGCCGACAGTTTCATATTCGATGATGATCATGCCAGCCCCCACGATATGGATTATTTCGTGTGGGCCCTGCGCTGCGGCGACCGCACGATCATCGTCGACACAGGCTATGACGAGGCAGAAGCCAAGCGCCGGAACCGCCCAGTCCTCCGCGATCCTGCCATGCAATTGGCGCAGTTTGGCATCGATCCGGAGGGCGTAACAGACCTCATCATCACGCATTTGCACTATGATCATGCAGGTTGCTTAGGCGCTTTCCCCAATGCCCGGCTGCACGTGCAGGAGGCAGAGATGGCCTACGCCACCGGGCCGTGCATGTGCCACCCCGTGCTGCAAATGCCGTTCACCGCTGACCATGTGTGCGAGATGGTTCAGCGCGTCTATTCCGGCCGGGTGCAGTTTTACGATGGCACGGGGCAGGTGGCACCGGGTGTGACGGTGCACTGCACCGGCGGCCACTCCCGCGGTTTGCAGGCAGTGCGCATCGCAACGCGCAATGGCTCTTTGGTGTTGGCGTCCGACGCAGCGCACTATTACGAGAACTGGATGGCGAAAAAGCCGTTTCCCATCGTGGTGGACATGCAGAACATGCTCGACGGGTTCGAGACCATTCAATCGCTGGCGTCACGGCCTGAGTTTGTCATTCCGGGCCATGATCCGTTGGTGCGGGAGCTGTTCCCGGCTGTGGAAGGGGCGCCGGACGTTTACCGCCTCGACGCTGAGCCTCTCAAAACACTGGGCTGATCATTTCTGGCCTATTCAGCCGCTTCCGGAACGAAACTCGGATTGTTGGGGTGCGTGGTCCAGTTTTCGTAGTCGGGATTAATGGGCGCTTTGGTACGCGGGTCCGTGCCGCCGATTTGCTCCATGGTGATGCAGCTGTCCACGGGACAGACGTTCACGCACAGATTGCATCCGACGCATTCCTCATCAATCACTTCAAAGTGGCGCTTGCCGTCGAGCATGGATGTGATGGCCTGGTGGGACGTGTCTTCGCAGGCGATGTGGCATCGGCCGCATTGGATGCAAAGATCCTGGTTGATGCGCGCCTTGGTGACATAGTTTAGATTTAGATATTGCCAATCGGTGACGTTGGGCGTTGCCATGCCGCGGAAGTCCTCAATGGTCTCATAGCCTTTGCGGTCCATATAGTCGCTGAGCCCGTCAATCATCTCCTGCACGATTTTAAACCCGTAGGTCATGGCCGCCGTGCACACCTGCACATTTCCGCAGCCCAGCGCGATATATTCGGCTGCGTCTTTCCACGTCGTGATGCCGCCAATGCCGGAGATGGGCAGGCCGGCTGTCTCCGCGTCGCGGGCGATCTCGGCCACCATGTTGAGCGCGATGGGCTTCACCGCCGGGCCGCAATAGCCACCATGGCTGCCCTTGCCGTCGATGGTGGGTTCTGGGGCCATGTCGTCCAAATCAATGGAGACGATGGAATTGATGGTGTTGATCAGGGACACCGCATCGGTGCCGCCGGCCTTTGCCGCCCGGGCCGGATGGCGGACATCAGTTATATTCGGCGTGAGCTTGGTGATAACCGGAAGGTTCGAGTGCTTCTTGCACCATTCCACCACCATCTGGATATATTCGGGCACCTGGCCCACGGCAGCGCCCATGCCACGCTCGCTCATGCCGTGGGGGCAGCCAAAGTTCAGCTCTACGCCGTCGCAATCTGTTTCGAGCACACGGTCGAGGATCCGCTTCCACGGGTCTTCTTCGCACGGCACCATCAGTGACGCGATGATGGCCCGGTCCGGCCAATTGACCTTGGTGGCCTTCATCTCAGCTAAGTTGATTTCGAGATCGCGGTCGGTGATGAGCTCAATATTGTTTAGGCCGAGCAAGCGGCGGTCCGCGCCCCAGATCGCGCCATAACGCGGTCCGTTCACATTGACGACCGGCGGCCCAGCCTCGCCAAGGGTTTTCCAGACCACACCGCCCCAGCCGGCCCCAAAAGCCCGCTCGACATTGTATTGCTTATCGGTGGGTGGCGCGGAAGCGAGCCAAAACGGGTTGGGAGATTTGATGCCGACGAAGTTGGATGTGAGATCAGCCATCAGGGTAAATCCTTAATAAATGAGCAAGTGCCATCACGCTCCACAGCAACAGTGAAGCCATCAGTTCCAATACGAATTCCGAAAATGTACCGACCAGACCATTGCCTGGTTGCTTCGGCATTAGCGGCTACTCCTGTTGGGAAGTTTTCTAATAATTCAGAACCAAAATCATCGTAGCCGTGAGCTAAGGTGCGCCAATGTCGGACACCGAATACGATTTCCCAATCATCTCTATCTTCCGCAGCCAACGCTTTGGCTTCCGCCACTGCGAGAACTCGTGCGGTGTTTTGGTCGACAGCGAAGTCGTCAAAAGTCTCGCGCATAAATTCAGTCGCTTTTTCGTACAGAGCCAGCCATCTTGGAAAGTTCTCCTCCCACGTTGCGGGAGCACTAAAGAGAGTGATCGCTAGGCCAGCTGCAGCTGCCGTATTGTAGAGTATGGCTGAAAGCGATGCGCTGTCTAAGCAATCTGCGTAAACAGCGGAGCTACCCAATGGTGAAGACAAGACTAGCTCGTCAAATTCGCGATCAAATCGTTCATCATCTTCTGCCCAGTGATCGCGAATGCCAATCAGAAACATCTAACTGCTCAAAGCCGTGTGGATGCTTTCAGCGGCTTGCTTGCCGTCTTCCACGGCCACGACCGTCAAATCTTCGCCGCCATAAATGCAGTCGCCGCCGGCCCATATTTTCGCG
>JBCBZX010000441.1:0-1960 GCA_039815105.1 Pseudomonadota bacterium | reverse complement strand
TGGCATATCAGAGGATATCAAAACCCGTCTGGAAAAGTATCAGACGATCCTTGATCGATATAACGGTGGCAAACTCACCCTGAACCGATGGCGATTGTGCCCTTTGCTCCAGCGGCCAACGCATCCCAAAGGCCGGCCAATGTCATGCGGTCATTGGGTTTGATAAAACCAACCACCACACAGGCGATGATAGCGTATACGGCCGCAAAGTCCGGCGTACGCCCGGTCAGGATCATATAGACCAATATGATGAGCGGCGCGGCAGAGAGCCAATTGAGGCGCAGCACCTGCCACAGTTTCGGTAGCTCTTCGGCGGACAGGCCCCGCAGGCCCAGCTTCTTGGCTTCAAGATGCACCATTATGAAGATGCCAAAATAGTGCAGAAACGCCGGAAACAGTGCCGCGGCCAGCACGTCGCGAAGCGGAATGCCTAGAAAGTCCACCATGATGAATGCAGCCGCGCCCATGACAGGCGGCGTGATCTGGCCGCCCGTTGAAGCTGTGGCTTCAGTCGCGCCAGCAAAATGCGGTGGATAGCCCACCTTTTTCATCGCCGGAATTGTCAGAGCGCCGGTGGTGACGGTGTTGGCTATCGACGAGCCGGAGATGGATCCCATGAAGGCCGATGAACATATGGCCACTTTGGCTGGTCCACCCGAAAAGCGACCCGCCGCGACAGTGGCAAGATCAATGAACAATTGGCCAAGGCCAATGCGGGCGGCCAAAACGCCGAATACGATGAACAGAAACACATATTTGGCCATGGCACCGATGGCGATGCCATATATGCCCTGTGTGCCGTAAATGCCGTCGACAAACCCTTCCCACGCCACACCGCCATGCCTGAGAAGCCCGGGGGCGAAGTTGCCATAGATAGCGTAGACAATGAAAATGCCCGCGATCAGTGGCAGTGTGTAACCGATGGATCGCCTTGCCGCCTCAAGGGTGAACAGCAGTACAACGGAGCCCATAAAGGTGTCGGTGAAGTTGGGATTGCCCGCCCGCGCTGCCGCTTCAGCCGGTGGCAGGAGCGGCAGGTACAGCGCCGCAGCTACAGCCAGCACGGCCAAGGCAATGTCGACCAGGTTCACGCCATCGAAATACATCCAGCCTTTCGGCGGTTCACCTGCCACCGTCTGTTTTTTCCATGAGAACAGAAGGAAAGTCAGGCCGAGAACAAAGGCCAGATGTATGCCGAAGTGCAGCAGCTCACGTACAAGAATAAAGCCCGCTGCGGTGAAATGATAAACCGACATGGCCACAAGAGCGACGGACACAATCATCGCCATAGTTTTGCCCATGGGGCGGAAAGCGCTCTCGCTGTCATATTTGCGCTCGAGCTGCGCAAGCTCTTCAGAACTGAGTTCTTTGGTATCGCTCATATCGTCATCCCCCCGGACGGCAGAAAATAAAGGCCCGGGCGTTTGATGCGCCCGGGCCTCGCTGTTTTACTCGATCAGGCCAGCTTCTTTATAGAAGCGCTCCGCACCGGCGTGGAGCGGTACACCCAGGCCATTGAGAGCGGTAGCTGGCGTAATAGACGCGCCCTTGGCATGGCCAACATCCAGCAGCTTACGGCTTTCATCGTTCCAAAGAGCTTTGGTGATGTTGTAGATCAGCTCTTCATCTTCGTTGGCGCTGGTGAGCCATTGGGCTCCTACGGCCACAGTCGTCACACCATCGACACCCTCATAGGTGCCAGCTGGTATGTCTGACGCGGAGAAGAAGCCGTACTGCTCGGTGAGAGCGGCGGCGACGTCACCATCGATGGGCACGATCTTCGCGTCGGCTGCGGCGGCAAGTTCCACGACTGCACCCGTTGGGTAACCGGCAACTACAAACAACGCGTCAATGCGGCCGTTGCGCAGAGCTTCGGTGGCGGCAGCGCCTTTGAGGTTTTCTTCGGTGATGTCATCGAAGGAAAGGCCTGCCGCTTCCATGATCAGGCCCGCGTCCACAT
>JBCBZX010000363.1:0-2935 GCA_039815105.1 Pseudomonadota bacterium | reverse complement strand
GTTCTGGTAGCTCATAGCGCTCTCCCAAGCTTGTAAAGATTATCGCTGAACGAGGAAAATGGTTGCCCTGCCCTGCCGTCTGGACATGCTTTTACAAAGGATCGGGAGACGATGCGCTGAAAATCCGGTATTTAGGGTGTGTCGTTGTTGGGTTTTGTCGAAGAAGAGGATGTAATTTTGTAAATATTTTACATACCAGAATCTCAAATCTGTGACAAACCAAAGCTGCGAGCCAGCTGCACCAGCTTTGCCCCGGGCGCACCCGACGTGAAAATCACCCGGTCGGACTGGGTATCTGACTGGGTGTCGGTCTGATCGGCACCGATGCCGGTCGCAACGGACTTTGCACGGTGGGCAATCGCTTCCGCGGGGTTAAGCCAGTCCACTGGCCACGGAGCGATCTTACGCATTTGATTGGCGAGAAAGGGATAGTGCGTGCAGCCAAGAACGATGATGTCCGTGCGATCGGTGCCCTTCTTAACGAAGCATGGGGCGATTTGAGTGCGCAGGGCGTTCAAATCAACAGTTCCACCCGTCATGTAGGCCTCAGCCATCAAGGCCAGGTCAGGCGCACCAACCATGGTGACATGTCTGTGGCTGGCAAATCTGGATACCAAATCCCGGGTGTACGCTCGATTGACAGTGCCCGGCGTTGCCAGAACGGATATGAGGCCAGAGGAGGTGCGCTCCGCCGCCGGCTTAATGGCTGGTACGGTGCCAACAAAGGGAGTCGACCCAAAGCGCTGTCGCAATGGCTCGATGGCAATTGTAGACGCCGTGTTGCAGGCGATGATGCAAAGTTGCGGCCGGTGCTCGGCAATCAGCTGAGCGAACAGCCGTTCAATGCGGTCAACAAGTTTGGCCTCTTCCCAGTCGCCATAGGGAAAGCCGGCATCATCCGCCACATAGATGAGCGCGGCCCCGGGAAGCGAGAGCCGCAGCTCGCGCAGGATCGAAAGCCCACCCACACCGCTGTCGAAAACCAAAATGCTCATGAACTCGCTACGGCTGGTTGAATTTTAAAGCGGTATCAACGGGTTGGGTTGTTGGGCGCATGTTTTGAGTCTGATTCAACTGCTTCATCCTCAGAGTCCGGTTCAGAGCCTGGCGCAGGCCTCGCAACAATATTTTTCTCGAACCGGGCAATCACACCCCGCAATGTGCGCACTTCCTGCTCGTTGAAGCGACCCTTGCCCAGAATCGTGCGCAAGTTGAGGCGCATGGTCTCGCCCTTGTGCTCGGGGAAGAAGTAATTGACCTTATCCAAGGCTCGCTCCAGATGCTCGTACATGCGAATGACATCTGCCTTGGGCGCTGGCTCGCCCAGATCAATCTCAGGCCGCACGCCCTCCTCGCCGCTTTTCATCCACTCATAGCTCATCAACAGCACGGCTTGCGCGATGTTCAGGGACGCGAAGGCGGGGTTCACCGGAAACGTCACAATCTCGTCGGCCAGCGCGATTTCCTCGTTCAGAAGCCCTATGCGCTCACGGCCGAACAAGATGCCTGCGCCCTTGCCGTCTCCTCGCCCTGCATTTGTGCGCGCACGCATCTGCGCCACACTTTCCGAAGGGCCGCGCACTGGCACCAGCATATCGCGCGTGCGGGCTGTGGTGGCGGCCACGAAGTTCAGGTCCGCAATGGCGCTCTCAACATTGTCGTGCAGTTGCGCGCCTTCGATCACATGGTCGGCCCGGCTGGCGGCGGCTTTGGCGCGATCGTTGGGCCAGCCATCACGCGGACTCACCAAGCGCAAATCCGACAAGCCAAAATTGGCCATGGCGCGGGCGACCATGCCGATATTCTCGCCCAGTTGAGGCTCCACCAGCACAATGGCGGGGCCGCCCGTCACCAGCGTTCTTGTGCCATTCGTTCCGGCCAAAATCGTATCTCACCTACACCATGGTTTGAGGCCGGAATGGCCTCGTTTCGCGCCCATTCAATTGCAGACATGAGACGGCTTTGCTAGACACCGCTCAACTCTTCTTATGGCGCGAAATGCGCCAAAACATCTGAAAAGGTTGGTTCTCCATGGCCAAGATCAAGGTTGCAAATCCCGTTGTGGAACTCGACGGGGACGAGATGACCCGCATCATCTGGCAGTTCATCAAAGAGAAACTCATCCACCCCTACCTCGATATCGATCTTAAATATTATGATCTGTCCGTCCAAAAGCGCGACGAGACTGACGATCAGATCACCATCGACGCGGCCAATGCCATTAAAGAACACGGTGTGGGCGTGAAATGCGCAACCATCACCCCCGATGAGGGTCGTGTTGAAGAGTTTGGTCTCAAGAAGATGTGGCGTTCGCCGAACGGCACCATCCGTAACATATTGGGCGGTGTGATTTTCCGCGAGCCCATCATCTGCAAAAACGTACCCCGCCTTGTGCCAGGCTGGACACAGCCTGTCATCGTGGGTCGCCACGCATTTGGCGACCAATATCGCGCCACCGATTTCCGCTTCCCCGGCCCGGGCAAAGTGACAATGAAGTTTGTGGGCGAAGACGGCACCGAGCAAGATTACGACATTTTTGACGCCCCATCCGCGGGCATCGCCATGGGCATGTACAATCTCGATGAGTCTATCACCGACTTTGCCCGTGCATCGCTGAATTATGGCCTGCAGCGCGGCGTGCCCGTATATTTGTCCACCAAGAACACCATCATGAAAGTCTATGATGGACGCTTCAAAGACATCTTTGAGGAGGTCTTCGAAACTGAATTCAAAGAGAAGTTCGAAGAAGCCAAAATCTGGTACGAGCACCGCCTGATCGACGACATGGTCGCTTCCAACCTCAAATGGTCCGGTGGATATGTGTGGGCATGCAAAAACTATGACGGTGACGTACAATCTGACACTGTTGCGCAAGGCTTCGGCTCGCTGGGCCTCATGACATCGGTGCTGATGACACCCGATGGCAAAACCGTTG
>JBCBZX010000071.1:0-11592 GCA_039815105.1 Pseudomonadota bacterium | reverse complement strand
GCGTTTTTTTAAACGCCGCTGTAGGAAATTGCGGAATCGAGATAACCGGTTCGGCCCTATTCACCCAGCTTGTAGTCGAGGAACCATTTCTGGTTCAGCTTTTCGATGGTGCCGTTCTCCTTGAGTTCGGCAATGCCAGCATTTATGGGCTCCACCAGGTCAGACCCCTTTGGAAAGATGAAGCCGAAGTCTTCAGTGCCAAGCGGGTCACCCACAAGTTTCAAAGCACCATCGGACGCGTCCACATAGCCTTTACCGGCAGTGCCATCGGTCAACACCATGTCGACATCGCCGGCGCGAAGCGCCTGAACGCCAGCACCAAACGTTTCAAACAGCTTGATACGCTCATTGCTCTCATTGCCATCGAGCACATTGTAGACGGCGACGTAGAATGGCGTGGTGCCAGGCTGGGCACCGACCAGGGCATCGTCAGCAGCGGCAAACCCGGCGGCATCCGCAAAGCGCTCTTCATCGCCGCGCACAAGCATGAACATTTCAGAACGCATATAAGCATCTGAGAAGTCCACCTTCTCCATCCGGTCCTCGCGAATGGTGATGCCTGTCATGCCGATGTCGAACTGACCTTCGGACACAGCCGGAATCATCGCGTCCCAAGAGGTGTTCTGATACTCAACTTCAAAGTTCAGGAGCTTGGCCAGTTCGGCCATGGCATCATACTCCCAGCCAATGGCATCGCCCGTTTTGGTGTCCACCATCTGCAGCGGCGGATAGGCGTTCTCAGTGGTGACCACGATCTTGCGGCCTTCCAGATCAGGCAAATGACCAGCGGCAAAAGAAGCGGCAGCTGTTGCGGCGAGCGCAGTCGCAGCGATGGCACCTGAAACGAAAGCAGATGTGAAAAGACGTCGTGTGAGGGTCATGAGGTGGCTCCCTGTTGTTATGCCATCAGCCTAGCGCGGCTCACCCTTTGTGCAAACCACATTCACGCCCAAAAAGGAGGCACGGTCTCTTCCAACCGCCCGCCCAGCCGCAGGGGTGCCACAGCTTCCGCCAGCCCCGTACGGTCGGAAATCTCCACACCAACGCCACACAATGTGGCGGGGCCATTAGCGGGCTCCATGCGCCCCCGGCCAATCTTTGTGACGAACCTGTTGAGCGGTTCTTCCTTCTCCATACCCAGCGAGGAATCATAGTCTCCGCACATGCCTGCATCCGACATATAGGCCGTACCGCCCGGCAGCACCTGATGGTCAGCGGTGGGAACATGGGTGTGGGTGCCCACCACAAGGCTCGCCCGACCATCGCAAAAGTGACCGAAGCACTGCTTCTCACTGGTGGCCTCGGCGTGGAAATCCATAACGACCGCATCGGCCTGTGCGCCCAAAGGCGCGGACCCCAACACAGTTTCAGCGCTGGCAAACGGGTCGTCCAGTTCGGGATGCATAAACACGCGCCCCATAATGTTTACCACCAGCACCTGCGCGCCATTTCTGGCGACGAACAGGTTGGAACCGCGGCCCGGCGTGCCTGCCGGGTAATTGGCGGGGCGCAGGAACCCCTGCTCTTCATCTGCCCAGCCAAGCGCCTCTTTCTGATCCCAGACATGGTTGCCCGTGGTCATCACATCGGCGCCTGCGTCGAGGGTTTGTGCGAGAATGTCCCGAGTGACGCCGAAGCCGCCAGCGGCGTTCTCACCATTCACGATGACAAAATCCAAAGACAAATCGCTGATCAGCCCGGGGAGCTTGTCATAGACAATCTGCCGCCCGGCGCGGCCCACCATGTCGCCAATAAAGAGAAGTCGCATCGCTTATTTGTGTCCAAATATGTGCAGGCCAGTTTCCGTCAGTAGGCCATCTAGTGGCTGATCGTGGGCTTCGGCTGCAATGGCGTCAAACCGTTGTGCGTCGAATGCCAGGCCGACCAGTTTCGGGCGCACCTGGGCACGGGAGATGTAGCGGTCGTAAAAGCCTGCACCATAGCCGATACGATTGCCCGCGCCATCCACTGCGGCCAGCGGCATGAGCAAAAGGTCCGGCTGCAAAATGGCAGCCGTTTCATCGGGTGCCATCGTGCCAAACCCTGCAGGCACAAGCGCGCCGCCTCTGATGAGTTCTCGAAAGACAATCGTTTGATCGTCCAGAACAGCGGGCAGCGCCAGGCGGGCACCACCATCCGCCAGAGCCTGCATGACAGGGCGGGGGTCGAATTCAGACCGGATCGGCCAATAGCCCCCGACGATGGCGGCAGATAGAAGATCGCCGGCAAGCGCACCAGCAGATAAAGCCGCTTCAATACGGACCGCATCCGGCAGATGATCGCGCTCCGCCAGAGCTTGTTTACGCAGTTGCGCCTTCTGGTCAGATGAAGAGCCCATAGAGCCACGCCCTCAATTTCGAGCCCCTGAATTATGTGCCACGCTGGCCGGTGGAGAGATCTCTATTCCGGGTACCTACAACGTAGGTGGGTGCCGGGTAGTCGAGCCCACGAGCCCGTCCATAGCCAGCTCCCGTAGAAAAGAGTAAGGCCCCAGGAAAATGTTCCCCTGCCAAACCGCGCAGCGAAACCGGATATAGGGGTGCGCTGCGGCGTTGGGAAGCCGTTACTTGAGGAAAGCGTCTTCGAACGGCAGGCTGGTCAGGTTCTCAGCGCCAGTCTCCGTGATGACGACCTGATCTTCCAGCTTAATGCCGCACGGACCGCCGACCTCGCCAAGATAGACCTCCACGCATAGACACTGCCCCGGCTCCAGTACACCGTCATAGCCATCGCTCTCCAGATCCTCCGGATAGCGGATGGACGGATACTCATCGCACAGCCCCACTCCATGATACATCACGCCATATCTGAGGTTCCGGAACCGCTCAGGCAGTCTGTGGCCGTTTCGCGTCAACTCGCGGAAGCTCTTTCCCGGACCGAGCTGCTCAAAATTGACCTGAACGTGCTCCACGGCGATCTTATAGAGCTCTTTTTCATAATCGGTCGGGGCTACATCGCCGATTTTCCAGGTCCTGCTTAGATCGGCGCAATAGCCATAGGGACCGATAAGGTCCGTATCAAAGGCCAGAATGTCGCCGTTCTGAATGACCCTTGGCCCGGCCTCCTGAAACCATGGATTGGTCCGCGGACCAGATGAGAGAATGCGGGTTTCAATCCACTCGCCGCCGCGTATGTGGTTGCCCCTTTGCAACTCAGCCCACAAGTCCACCTCCGTGCGTCCCGGCTGGGCCACCGCCCGCATCTCGTCAATGGCGGCCTCGCACGCAGCGATGGCGCAGCGCATCGCGTTCAGCTCATTGGCGTCTTTTATCTTGCGGGCATGTTCGGTGAGTTCCAGACCGTTGCATACCTCAATGTCCAAACCTTCAAGCGCTCGCTGTCCGGGAATTTCAATCCGGTCCACCGCGAGCCGCCGTTCACCCGGGCAGTGCTCGCGCATCAAATCATCTATCACATGGGCGAATTTCTGGGCGTGCTCAACGGTGCGATCACCGGTTTCAAAGTAGAAAAAGCTGGCCCCATGGCGCACTTCATTGACCAGCGGCAGGTGGGCACTGAGATGGTCCGAACCATGAAAGTCCCACAAGATCATATGCCCACTCGCCGCGACAAAGCACGCGCGACACGGATTGTGCATGATCCATATCTGCATATTGGTGGTGTCGGTCGCGTAGCGAATGTTCAGAGGATCAAACATTAAGAGTCCGCCATAGCCGCGCTCATTAATGGCTTCTACGAGGCGTCTGTGCCGATAGGCCCGCAAGGTGGGCATATCAGGCGGCGTCAATCCCAAGCTGGCCCATTCTTCAAACGCCAAATCGGTGGGACCGATCTCAACCCTGTCATTATCATTGGGCGTGCCGTCGGGCAGAAAGCTTTGCGCGGTAATCCTGCGCTTTGTCGGGTCAATTTTGCGGTTGCTTACAGAAAATGACGAATGAAAATCCATGGCTACCCCCAAAGAAATTTGGAGGCTTGGCATTCAAAATGTCCATATTCGTTTGCGGCATTCGTGCCGCTTTCGAGGGGATATTGCGGGCCAGTTATTCCGCCGGACGCGCCTTCAAGCGATCTGCAATCTTGTTCACCGCTTTAGTGGCGTCGTTCAGTTGCGAGATCGTCTCGGAATTGGCCTCAACCGAGGTGGCAGACTGAGCCTCCACCTGAGCACGAAGATCCTTCACTTCAGCCTCCATTTTGGCGATGCGCTGTTCGGCCTCCACCAACGCATCGGTGGCCATAACACCCGCCATGACGGTGAGCCGCTGGTCGCCAATCTCGCCGACACTTCCCTTCAGGCTGGTGACATAGCCGTCGAGCCTCTCGCCCAAGGCCTGCAAGTGTGTCTCCTGGCCTTCATCGCACGCCATTCGGTAGGGCTTGCCATTTATATTGACGACGACATGGGGCATTTGCGCTCCAAATATTGGGCCCACAAGACAGGGCGCTCGAAAAACCATGGCCACCGTGCCGCCGGAACGCGGCACATTTGCGACATAAGCTCAAAACTTTCACGGGTCGAACGCCAAGCCAGCTGAGACATCAACGCGGCCCTGACCTCGTGCAGGCAATCGGATCAGACGGGATGACGGTCCAGCACAGCACGAATGCTCTCCAAAGCGCCAACCAGCCGATTGGACACTTCCGCATTAGCGTCCACCAGTCGCCCGCTGCGGGCTTCGCTCTCATCGAGCGTTTCGACCAGGCGCACACGGTCTGCGCGCATGCGCACAACTTCGTCCTCAACTTCCTCAATGGTGGTTTGGCGATCCAGGCGGTCGTCAATCACGGTCTCAAGCCGCTCAAGGGCAGCCGATAAGTCCGCAAGGGCGATTTTAAGTTGATCCTGCACGCGGTCTCCACTGCATTCGCGGCCAGCAGTGTACTCGGCCTGGACCGCAAATGGCTTTACAAACTGACACTTGGGGCGAAGTGTTGCTCCAAGACTTGGGCTTGGGTGTACGGCTGCGAACAAAGCTGCGTCAAGATGCTACCGCACTTATGCCCGCGTCTCGGCATCGGCTTTACCCTAGGTCGCGTTGACTCGATTTGGCCACCTGATATGTGTCGCCGCGCCCACGCCGCGCAGCTCGCACCGCCAAATGGTCAGCACCATCGACCGGCAGCCCGCTGTGACGGCATCATTTGCCTCGTGATCACAGCTCAGACAGGCCATTTCATGACACTTTCAAACCGCCACGCCGATATGGCAAACGCCATCCGCGCCCTGTCCATGGACGCGGTGCAAAAAGCCAACTCCGGCCATCCCGGCCTGCCCATGGGCGCGGCAGACATTGCAACTGTCCTGTTCACCAAATTCATGAAGTTCGATCCCACCCAGCCCCACTGGCCGGACAGGGATCGTTTCGTTTTGTCCGCCGGCCATGGCTCGATGCTGCTTTATTCGCTGCTGCATCTTTTGGGCTATGAAGACATGACGATCGACGAGATCAAGAACTTCCGCCAGCTGGGCGCCAAAACGGCGGGTCATCCCGAGTTCGGCTACGCGGCAGGCATTGAAACGACCACCGGTCCCTTGGGCCAGGGCATTGCCAATGCAGTTGGCATGGCGCTCGCAGAACGCGTTCTGAACTCAGAGTTCAGCGACGATCTGGTGGACCACAAAACCTATTGTCTGGTGGGCGATGGCTGCCTGATGGAAGGCATCAGCCAGGAAGCCATCGCGCTGGCAGGCCACCTGAAGCTGAACAAGCTTATCGTGCTGTGGGACGATAACGACATCACCATTGATGGCCCGGTTTCGATCTCTGACTCGACGGACCAGGCCATACGCTTTCAAGCGTCCGGTTGGAATACGCTTTCCTGCGATGGCCACAATCCTGCGGCCATCGAAGCAGCCATCACCGAGGCCCAATCGTCAGACAAGCCAACCATGATCGCGTGCAAAACGCAGATCGGCTTTGGCTCGCCCAACAAGGCTGGCACTTCCAAGGTCCATGGTTCGCCTTTGGGCGACGATGAGATTGCAGCCACCCGCGAAGCCCTGGGTTGGGAGCACGAACCGTTCCACATTCCCACAGACATTTATGATGCATGGCGCATTGCCGCACTGAACGCTGCCAAGCCGCGCCATGAGTGGGATGAACGACTTGAGGCGGCTGACGCTGAAAAGCGCGGCGAATTCCTGCGCCGCATGGAGGGGCGTCTGCCTTCCGGTTTCGAACGCGCCATGGACGAGTATCGCCAGCAGCTGGCAGTGGACAAACCCAAGGTCGCCACGCGCAAATCCAGCGAGATGGCGCTGGAGATCATCAATGCCGCAGTGCCAGAAACACTGGGCGGATCCGCCGATCTGACCGGCTCCAACAACACCAAAACCACAGGCATGACCACCATCAGCGCCGATGACTTCACCGGCCGCTATGTCGGGTACGGCATTCGCGAACACGGTATGGCAGCGGCCATGAACGGCATCGCATTGCACGGTGGTTTGATTCCCTATGGCGGCACCTTCTTCGCGTTCACAGACTATTGCCGCCCGGCCATCCGCCTGTCCGCCCTCATGCACCAGCGGGTTGTTTACGTCATGACCCACGATTCCATTGGCCTTGGTGAAGATGGCCCCACCCACCAGCCGGTGGAGCACATGACCGCCATGCGCTGCATGCCCGGCCTTTTGACCCTGCGGCCCGGCGATGCGATGGAAACCGCAGAGTGCTGGCAAATTGCCCTGGAGCGCAAGGACGGACCGACAGTTTTGGCCCTAACGCGCCAAGGCTTGGCCGCCTTCCGGACCGAGCATGACGAGAAAAACCACTGCGCCAAAGGCGCATACACGGTGACCAACACAAGTCTTGAGGAGCAGGTCACCCTGTTTGCATCCGGCTCGGAGGTGAACATTGCCCTTGATGCAAAGGCTAAGTTGGAAGAGGACGGCATCGGCACGCGCGTCGTATCTGTGCCTTCTTTCGAATTGTTCCGCAGCCAGAGTGATGAGTACCGCGCATCCATCATCGGCAGCGCCCCCGCCCGTGTAGCCGTGGAGGCTGGCGTTGAGATGGGCTGGAACCTGTTCCTCGGTGAGAGCGGCAAATTTGTTGGCATGGACGGCTTCGGCGCATCCGCTCCCATCACCGATCTGTACGCGCACTTTGGCATCACGGCAGATGCGGTGGCAGACGCTGCCAAAGCGCAGCTGGGCTAACTTCCACGATCAGCTTTGCGGACAACATCCTGCGCGATGGGTGGATTCCATCCATCGCGCAGTCTATGTCTGCACCATAAATGTCTGGTCCAGGCATTCGTCTTATTTGACCTACCGCTCAGCAGGAGACCCCCATGGCTGTAAAAGTTGCCATTAACGGCTTTGGCCGCATCGGCCGCAATGTGCTTCGCGCCATCTATGAAAGTGGCCGCACGGATATTGAAGTCGTCGCCATCAACGATCTCGGCCCGGTGGAAACCAACGCTCATTTGCTGCGCTACGATTCCGTGCACGGGCGTTATCCTGGCACCGTTGCGGTCAATGGCGACAGCATCAATCTGGGTCGCAACGACATTCGCGTGACCGCCATCCGCGACCCCAAGGAATTGCCTTGGTCCGACGTTGACATCGCACTTGAGTGCACCGGCATTTTCACGGCCCGCGACAAAGCCGCCATGCACCTCGAGAACGGCTCCAAACGCGTGCTCATCTCAGCCCCCGGCAAAGGCGCTGACAAAACCATTGTGTATGGCGTCAACCACGACCTGCTGACCGCCGATGACGTGGTGGTTTCCAACGCATCATGTACGACCAACTGCCTCGCCCCCGTCGCCTATGTGTTGAACAAGGCGTTCGGCATCGAAAAGGGTTACATGACCACCGTGCACTCTTACACGGGTGACCAACCAACCCTCGATACCATGCATTCAGACCTCTACCGCGCCCGGGCGGCAGCCATGTCCATGATCCCAACCTCTACGGGCGCCGCAAAAGCCGTGGGCCTGGTGATGCCTGAACTTGATGGCAAGCTGGACGGCTCGGCCATCCGCGTACCGACGCCTAACGTATCGCTGATCGATCTGAAATTTGTGCCGTCCCGCAATGTCACGGTCGACGAAGTGAATGCAGCGGTGAAGGCCGCTGCCGAAGGCGAACTTAAGGGCGTGCTGGACTACGATCCGGAGAGCAAGGTCTCCATCGATTTCAACCACGATCCGCATTCATCCAATTTTGCCAGCCAGCAAACCAAAGTGCTCGAAGGCAATCTGGTGCGTGTGCTCAGTTGGTACGACAATGAATGGGGCTTCTCCAACCGCATGGGCGATACAGCCGTCGCCATGGGCAAGTTGCTGTAAAGCGAACTTTTGGCTCCTATATGCCTGGAGACAGGCCGCCTTATCGGGCGGCCTTTTCCATTTTCGGAGCTGATGATGACCCAAGACACCACCCCCGACACCGTTCTCAACTTCTGGTTCACCGAACACGGCCAGAGCGACTGGTGGCAATCCTCCGATGCGTTCGATGAAAAAGTACGCGACCGTTTCGGCGACATTTTAGCAGCCGCAAGCGCAGGTGAGCTAAGCAGTTGGCGCGACACGCCCCACGGGCGGCTGGCGGAAATCATCGTACTCGATCAGTTTTCCCGGCAGATCCACCGCGGGTCAGGGGAAGCTTACAGCTACGATGCCCAAGCGCTGGCGTTGGCTCAAGAGGCCGTACGCCAGGGCGACCACGAACGGCTAACTGCGGAACAAAGGCATTTTCTACTCATGCCTTATATGCACGCTGAGAGCCTGCAAGTGCACGATGAAGGCTTGCCATTGTTCAATGGGCTGGGCATCGAAGATGCCTATAAGTTCGCAACCGGCCACCGCGATGTCATAGAACGCTTCAACCGCTATCCAACCCGAAACGCCGTGTTGGGCCGCGAGAACACGCCTGCCGAAGCGGCCTATCTGGCGGGGCGCGACCCAGACGGCAAAAGCCCGGTTTAGCGGCGAACCTACCTTAACGTCAGCTGAACGGCGACCTCAGAACCCGTTCAGCCAAGGTTTGCAATTGTCTTCTCAACAGCGCGGCAAAGCGCAAACCAGAGGAGATAGACATGACCAGCAACTTCAACCTTCGCGGTATCGCAACTGCTGCGACTCTTGGCGCGGCCCTGATAGGCCTGGCTGTCTCAATGGTTCCCGCCCAAGCGCAGGGATATTATGTAGAGAAACAGGCCAAAACGTCGGGCTTCCACAGCTGGGACCGGCTCAACCTGCGCCAATGGCCTGCCTCCCACAGCCAGAAAATCGGCCAGATCAAACTTGGAAAGCGTGTCTATGTGGAACGCTGCATCATCAAGTCCGGCGCAGACTGGTGCAAGGTACACCGTGGCTGGAAAGAAGGTTGGGTGAACGGCCGTTACCTGACCCGCATGGGCCATGATTTCTCCAGCGTGCACCCAGCGGCATTCGGCTGGCACTGAAACCCGTAGAGTGCGGACAAGCCATGTGCGTCCGCACTCCTACTCCCACTCCCATTGAGCCTAGTGTGAAACGGTCAAAGCGCGCGTCACCAATTCCACGAACTCTTCGGGGTCATACACGGAGGGCAGTTGGCTGTAGCTTGCACTGTCTCCGCCCCCACGCACCGCGACAGTTGGGAAGCTGCGAACACCCATCTGAGCGGCCCTGCTAAACTCATCGCGTACCAACAAAGTCTGCTCGGTGACCTCTTCCAATCCGGTCAGGTCTGGCATGGGCAAATTGTATGCCGCGGCGATATCCGCATAGGTCCGGCGGTCATTGAGATCCTTGCCATCGCGAAAGTGGGCCTCCTGAGCGCCATGGGCAAACGCCAACTCATGCTCGGGCGCCAAAGAGCGCATTTGCATGACAGCCCAAGCTGGTTTGGCAGAGCCTGAGATGATCGGTGGCTGAGTTTCGATCAACTCAAAAAATTGAGGCGACAATTCCTGCCCGGTCACTGCGGTCATCCGAGCCGAAGCGCCACGAATATAACCCACCATATCGCTATAAGGCCCCACACGCTCGCCGGTGACCAGCCCACCGTGAAGCACCGAAATTTTGATGTCAGGCCGTGCCGCAACAAGGGCTCGCATTGCAGGCACGAGGCCGTAGCACCAGCCGCACAGAGCATCAAAACCATATATCAGGTCTGGCGCCGTTCTATCATTCATTGCAGCACTTTCTCAGTCGATGACACGCGCCTATGTAGGGCAACCTGCCCTACGGCAAAGGGCCGCCAGCCGTTGCCGCCAAAACGTTCTGGGTGTAAGCCACACACGCGGTCCGGGGGCTTATATGGTTGAATTACTTAAGGTCATTTCCATCACGATTATCGTGGCCATTGTTCCGGGGCCAGATTTTGTGGTGGTCCTGCGCAACGCAGTCTCCGGTGGTCGCATTGCAGGTTTCATGACCGCCGCCGGCATCGCGCTGGCACTTGGTGTTCACGTCACCTACGCACTGGCCGGCATTGCCCTCATCGTCTCCCAATCCATTTTTCTGTTCAACGCACTCAAGCTTATTGGCGCGGCTTATCTGGTCTATCTGGGGTTCACCATGTGGCGGCACGCATCGCCGGACATGCCGCAATCCAGCGCCGCGTCCATGTCATCCTGGCGAGCTCTGCGGTGGGGGTTTTTCACCAATGTGACAAACCCAAAGGCCACACTGTTCGCAATGTCAGTATTCCTGCAGGTCACATCTCCCGCCACATCGCTGGCTACGAAAATCGGTTACGGTTTCATCATGGCGGGCGGGGTGTTTGCCTGGTTTGCGCTTGTGACCATGTTCTTCACCCTTCCCGCAATTCGCAACGCCTTTGCTCATATCAAGCGCCGGCTCGAGCAGGTGTTTGGCGTCGCCTTGCTGGCATTTGGCATAGGCATTGCGGCCACCACCGGCTCACATCGTTAGGACTTTTCCCCAATGGCTAAAATGGCATTCCGCACCCTCGACGATCTGACCGATATTGCTGGCAAAACCTGCCTTGTAAGGGTCGATCTGAACGTCCCGATGGAAGAGGGAGCCGTCACCGACGCGACCCGCATGGAACGGATAAAACCGACCATTACAGAACTGGCTGGAAAACGAGCCAAGGTGGTGATGCTTGCCCATTTTGGCCGCCCAAAGGGACAGATCGTGCCTGAAATGAGCCTTCGGCAGATTGTACCGGCCATTGAGTCTGTCTTTGGCCACAAAGTTGGGTTTGCCGGTGATTGCTGCGGCGACCCAGCGAAATCTGCCATCGCCGCAATGGCGAACGGCGACGTACTGTTGCTGGAAAACACCCGCTTCCACCCGTGCGAAGAGAAAAACAATCCACCCTTTGGCGCGGAACTGGCAGGGCTCGGTGACATTTACATCAATGACGCCTTCTCGGCAGCCCACCGTGCCCACGCATCCACGGAAGGCATTACCCACCATTTGCCCAGCTATGCCGGCCGCACCATGCAGGCCGAACTTGAGGCGCTGGACGCGGCGCTGGGAAACCCCAAACGCCCGGTGACCGATATTGTCGGCGGTGCGAAAGTGTCCACCAAGCTCGATCTCCTGTCCAACCTCATCGAAAAGGTCGATGCCTTGGTGATTGGCGGCGGCATGGCCAACACCTTTTTGGCAGCCCAGGGCTATGCGGTGGGCAAGTCGCTCTGCGAGCACGATTTGGCCGAT
>JBCBZX010000385.1:0-2700 GCA_039815105.1 Pseudomonadota bacterium | reverse complement strand
CCGCTCCAGCCAGGCCGCGGCCGCATGCAAACTGCGTGCGAGCGTCAGGTTGAACCGCTTTGCACGGTCGTTTCCCGGCATCCTTGCGTTCGGAAGCCGCGCGACTTCGTTGCGCAGGGCCCGCGCTGTCAATCCGGACCCTGCCTGCCGCGACAGGTTGCGCGCGAACTCAAGCTGCCAGAGGTAGGCCATTGCGCGCCTCATTGGTCGGCCTCCGGCGTCAACGCCCAAACCATCGTGCTTTCAAACAGATCAGCCAGCGCCTTTTGGCGCCCAGCTGGCATGTCCGGGTCCAGGAGGATGATGCCACTGAAAGCGGCGTATTCGAGGTAGGCAAACTGTTCCGCCAACTCGGCGTCGAGACCGTAACGTTGCTCATAAAGATTGCTGACGACTTCCAGCCGCATGGCATCAGCCTGTTCTATGATCTCACGCACCGCGGGCAGGCGCCGCCCCAACTCCCGTATTCCAAGCTCGAGCTTGTAGTCGATCGCTATCGCCGCCTCGGTCAGGGCAGCATTCTGATCGTTCGCGTCTATGCTTGGGTCGATTGCGGCGGCCACGTCTCGCGTTTGGGCTTTCAGCCAGGATTGGGCAAGATTGATCAGGTAGGTCTCATGATCGTCGAAGTGATGATAGAATGAGCCGCGTGTCAGCCCCGCTGCCTTGCAGATCGCTTCCAGCTTGACCGCATCACAGCCTTTGCCCGACAGCTCGTCTAGGCCGAGCGCGATCCAGTCGTCTTTGTTGAACCTGCGCTTTTTCATAACAGGAGCCCGGCAAGACCAAGGCCCGCAACAGGCAAAAACAGCCAGCCTTGGGGTAGCCTGGTGTGGGCCTCGTCGAGAGCAAACACCAGGCCAACGCCAACGACAAAGAATCCCATAGCCAGCACGGTCGCTGACGTGGCGTATGCGGTGAGCCCGGTGGCGGCGGCGAGAAGAAAAAATGCCGCCATGGCGGCGATTGCCACGGTCGTGAAATGCCAGCAGAGGTATTGCGTGTGTCGCACCACCGGCGACAACTCCGTCGCCTCTACGAGGGGTCGGGCAATCTGGCGCCCGCCGACGAAGGTGTGAACGGCAAGCCAGGGCGCTGCGAGCGCACCTGCGGACCCGAAAAGTATGCTTTCCATGTTCGTTTCTCCTTGGCTGCCGTCGAACATACCTTTTTGTATGTTTTCGCGCAAGAGGAACATACCTAATGGTATCCTCTTCGGCCGATACCCGTTTCTGCTCCGGTAGGAAGAAAGGAGCCAGCTTTTGGAAAAGCGCAGTTTTGCAGAACGACTCATGGGAATGTCGGATGACGTCTGGACTCGTCACGCAAATCCCCAAAGCGGCTGGAGCCGCATGTCCATTCCGCCCCTTTTCGCCCTGGCGGTTTGGAGTCGCGACTGGATCGGATGCTGGAGCCTACTTTTAGTCGCCCTGGTCTGTGCCTGGACCTGGGCGAACCCCCGCGTCTTTAGGATGCCCGGTGGCATGAAGAGTTGGATGTCGAAGGCGGTTCTTGGAGAGAGGCTCTGGTTGGACCGAAATCGTTCGTCACGCCATGGCCATCACCGAACAGTGCCACTCCTTCTCGCCGGCGCCAGCGGGATCGGTCTGCTACCGTTGGCTTGGGGTTTATGGCAGCTTGAGGTTTTGCCAACACTCACCGGCCTGCTCGCGATCATGGGCGGCAAGCTATGGTTCCTGGATCCTATGGTTTGCCTAGTGTCAGAACAGGCCAGGCATTGTCCATGAAGCGGCCATTCATGCCGCTTGCAACACTCGTCAAAATGGGCTCGAAGTAGACCTTGGTGCAAAGGCTGGTATTTGAACGTGGGAAGCCTGATCTAGCAGCCGAAACCTGCGGGTCGTTCCATAGCCAAGAGAGCATGTTTCGCGGTGTGCCCCTCTGTGAGCGATACTTGAACTGCGACTCCTATTCCTTTTGAGGGTAGGGGGCTTGGTGAATTAAGGACTCCCAAAGCAGTGTCTTAGTCAAAATTGAACTCGCCGATACGCACCCCCGGACCAATGTCCAAATACAGAACATGCTAAGGCAAAACGCTCAATGACTGGGAAACCACATTGGTGCGCAGACACCCATCCGCTACCGACAAGAGGATTGTACCTTTTCTGTGACGCGTTTCGAAATGTGCATTGGCCGAGGATGCATTTGAAAGCGGGTAGACGCTGTCGAGGATCGGTTGTACCTCCCCGTCGTAGCGTTCCAGGTCCTTTGCGTTGTCATGCGCCGGCGCCTGCGTTGCATTGCTTCTGAGACCCAAGTCGCTCGATGAGCGCCATACCTTGCTATTGTCATTGTAATTGTGAACATCATTCTCCTGATTTTGGCACTCGCATATGGCGATACAATGCTGCTGCCGCAAACCGCGATGATGTTCTTTTGGACTGCATACTTTGCGGTCTTCTCAGTAGTTTAGGCCTTTTGGGCTTGGAACTTGGGTAAGCCGCTGCTCGGCATGGGACTCGCGGCACCTTCCACAACATGGTTTCGGTCTGCGGAGGGATGATTGGCATTTTTTGTCTGGGCGAGAAAGTTGAGGGATACCATCTGCTCGGCGGTATTCTCATCGTCGGCGACTTGGTCCTCGAATGTCTGCAATCCCGAAAGCAGGCATAGGAGGATCGCGTAGGATTAAACATACTGGGATTAGCGCAACCGTCGGATACAGTACGGCTTCCGAAT
>JBCBZX010000238.1:0-4794 GCA_039815105.1 Pseudomonadota bacterium | reverse complement strand
CCGCTGCGAAAGCCGAACTGGAAGCAGAAGCCGCTGAGCAGGCGAAGATGGCCGAGGAAGCTGCAGCCAAGGCTGCTGCCGAGCGCACTGAACTTGAGACCAAGGTCGATGATTTGACCAATACCGTCGAGGAAGTTGGCAATGCGGTGAAAGCCGTGGAAGGCCTGCTTAACAATTAATAGACGCAAGACGCGCCGTGAGGTCCTTTCACGGCGCGTTCAACCCCTTGCCTAATGGCGCATGCGGTTCAAGCATTGGTCGACCGGCGGTCCTGTTTACGGCGATCGAGATTCTTCAGGGCACGTGGCCTCATCCGCTGGAACAATTTGGGCCGTGGTGAAACGCCGGTGTCTGGCCGCACATTCGGCGTACGCAGAACAGGGCTGACTTCAGACACGTTGGACAATGTTTCGCGGAAGACGATGTACAGGCCCGACGATATAACAACCCCTGCACCAATAATGGTCCACCGGTCTGGCAGCTCTGAGAATAACAGCCAGCCATAAAGGGTAGCCCATACGATCTGCGTGTATTGCATCGGCGCCACAATTGCTGCTGGTGCCATGCGATAGCTTTGCACCACCATGAATTGTGCACCCACTGCAAACAATCCGACCACGCCCATGAGCGCCAGCTCACCCAACTCCATGGGTTTGTAGACCCACGGTTGCAGCAGACCCATGACGATGACCATCGCATAGAGCGGATACAGCACAATGACAGCCGTGCGTTCGCCACGACCCAGTTTGCGCACCAGCAACGCGCCAAATGCGCCGAAGACTGCGCAGCCCGCTGCCGCCAGATGGCCTGTGGTCAAATCGGCGCTGCCCGGTCGCAGGACGATGATAACACCCACCAAACCGATGATGACCGCCAAGCCGCGCCGCAGGCGAATGGTTTCACCCAAAATGGGCACCGCCAGCACCGTGATCAGCAAAGGCATGGTGAAAATGATCGCATAGACCTGGGTGAGGGGCAGTACTGTGAAAGCGTAGAACGCGCAGGCCATTGCCGCGACATTGAGAAACGCCCGCAGGCTGATAAGTGCCGGCCGGTGAGGGCGGAAATTGTCGATCTTATTGTCCATGCTCATGGCCAGCGTCATGGGTACAAAGGATGCCAGCACTGAGAAAAACAGGATCTGGAAAACCGAAAACTGCTCACCCAATATTTTGACGATGACGTCGTGCGCTGAGAAAATCGCAAAGCCGCCAATGGCGAAAAGGCTGCCAGCCAAGGCCGCAGAGGCCGGCTTTTGTGGAGTGGTCGTGTCGGTCAATTTTAGCTCCGGAGCGTCGGTTCAAAACGCGGGCATTGGTTGGGCAAAACTGCATTGCCGAGATCAGAAAGCAAGGGGGGTTTGAAACTCGTTTTGCCGACTTACATTCATCGTATGCCGACGATGAAACGCCGGTGAAACAATCCCACGGAGCATCCATGGCAGATCTCAGCCCATTTAAAATTACAAGCAAATATCCAGCCCAAAACCCAGACGTTTTGCAGCTTTACTCCTTTCCAACGCCAAATGGTGTGAAGGTTTCCATCGCGCTGGAAGAGCTCGGCGTGCCCTATGAGGCGCACACTGTGAAGCTCAATGAGACAGAAACTCCAGAATTTCTGTCGCTGAACCCCAACAACAAAATTCCAGCCATCATCGACCCTGACGGCCCCAATGGTGAGCCATTTGCACTTTGGGAAAGTGGCGCGATCCTGATCTATCTGGCTGAAAAGCACGGTGGCCTGCTGCCAAAGGATGCGGGTGAAAAGTACAAGACCATTCAATGGTTGATGTTCCAGATGGGCGGTGTTGGCCCAATGTTCGGTCAGTACGGTTTCTTCGCTAAGTTTGCGGGCAAGGACATTGAAGATCCGCGTCCGCGCGAGCGGTATCAGAATGAGGCCAAGCGTTTGCTGCGCGTCTTGGAAGGCCAGCTGGCCGATGGCCGTGAATGGCTGATGGGCGATGAGTATACGATTGCGGACATCGCCATCTTCCCATGGATTCGCGGCGCGAGGATCTTCTACGAAGCAGAAGAAGCTTTCGAAATGTCGACACGGCCAAACGTGATGGCGTGGCTGGATCGGTGCATCGCCCGCCCGGCGAGCGAGAAGGGGCTGAACATTCCCAGCCGTGATGGCTAAGCCGGCAAGACCCGCGAAAAGATGATCGCAATGCCGAGGGTGCCCAGCGCTACCCTCGGCAGATGGCCGAGTTTGGCGATGATGGAATAGGCGACGAAGCCAAGCCCCACCGCCATCTGCCCAAAGGCCAACATTGCCGCCAACGGTGTGTCGGCAAACCCGATGAGTGCCGGATTGGCGACCATGCCCAGCGGAATGATGTACAGACCAACGCCAAGGGCCATTGCCGATAGCGCGACGCGCAACCAGTTTTCGCCAATCATGCCTGCTGCGATGAAAACCGCGCCACAGACCGGCGGTGTGATGGTGCTCAGCAAAGCGAACCAAAAAACGAACAAATGCGCCTGCAAGGGCTCCAGCCCCAACTTTATAAGCGCAGGCCCGGCAACAGATACGCAGATCACATAAGCGGCGGTGGTGGGAACTTCCATACCCAGCACCAGGCAGGCGAGGGCTGTGAGTAACAGGGCCAACCACAATTGCTCGCCCGAACCGGACAGAATGAGCGAGGTCAGTTTCACGCCAAGGCCGGTGATTGCCAGCACGCCAATGATGATGGACGCGCACAGGATGATCGCTGCGATCATCGAAACCTGGCGGGCGGAGCCGATGAGTGCTGCTTCCAAACGTCTGGCTGCCCGAGCCCAGTCCAACCGGCCGTCTGCACCTACGAACAGGAGCATAAATCCGGCCAATATCGCCATGCATGCTGCATATTGCGGTGTGAAGCGCGCGCCGAACATGCCCCATAGCAGCACGGAGAACGGAACCAGAAAGAAAGCCGATGTGACAATGACCATGCGTACAGGAGGGCGGCTGGCCGCATCGACCGGTTGCAGATCATAGCGCGAGGCGTAGGCGTTTATGCCTACCCAAACAGCTAGGAAATATAGAATGGCGGGCAGGAAGGCGGCCGCCATGATTTGTGTGTAAGGGACGCCTGTGAGTTCAACCATTACAAAGGCCCCGGCACCCATGAGAGGCGGCATGATCTGCCCGCCCGATGAGGCCACCGCTTCCACTGCCGCAGCCAGACGTTTGGGGTAGCCAAGCTTGGTCATGGCGGGGAGGGTGATCGCCCCGGTGGACGCCACGTTGGCTGAAGCGGACCCGGAGATTGAACCGAACAGAGCGGAGGAGATGACCGACACTTTGGCAGCGCCGCCCTTCAGCCTGCCCGCCGCTGCCGATGCGACGTTCATAAAACCTTGTCCAGCTTCACCGGCATTGAGCACAGCGCCAAAGATGACGAAGATCGCTACGACGCCCACGGAAACGCCGGCAAGCGATCCCCAAATGCCGCCCTCCGCAATGGTCATTGTGCCGAGGAACGATGCCAGTGGCGTGCCGGCATGGCCAAACTCGCCGGGCACATATTGACCAAAGAGGCCGTAGATTAAGGCTATGGCGGCCACGCTGGGCAACGGCCACGAAATGGCTCGACGCGCCGCTTCCAGCACAACACCAAGCAGCACGATGGCGACAATTGTTTGAAAATTGCCCTCCAGAAAGCCGTATTGATCGCTGAGCGCATCATGGTTCCAAGCTACCCAAACGCTGGCGGCCATGCCCGCCATGCCCACAGAAACACCCAGCGGGGTGATCGTCTTGCCGGGCGGCACGAAAATGAAAATCCATGGCAGCGCCAGCGCCAGATGCAAGGGGCGACTGACAAGATTTGGCACCAAGCCCGAGAAGATCAGACTAATGTGAAACACCACGAGCGCTGCAGCCGCGACCAGTTGGGTGATGCGCAGTCTTGCCGACGCTGCATTGACGGAAGCGGTCTGAAGCATGTTGGCTCGTGATATGCGAAAGGCGGCCCATCGCGTGGACCGCCCCAATCAATTCATGAAGCGTCTATTTTTGCGCGTCGGTCAACGCTATGCCAGCCTCTTCATAATAGCGCACGGCGCCGGGGTGGAAAGTGACGTTGACGTTGCTCATCAGGCCTTCATTGACGCCATTCCACCATGGCGCACCCTGCGCCATCATGTCCTTGGCTTCCCAGAACGTTTTGGTCAGTTCATAGGCTGCGTCGTCGCTCATTTGGGTGGTGGTGAAGGCAGCGACCGGCAATGAGGTGGTGGTGATATCCGCATCCTGACCGGCATAGGTGCCAGCCGGAATGGTGAGCTTGGCGCGTTTTGTCTGCGCAACTTGCTCCTCATTGAGGGACATAACTTTGACGCCGGTGGACGCTGCGGCTTCGATAACATTTGGCGCAGGCCATGACCCGGCTGTGACAAAACCATCGATCTGACCGTTTTTCAGCGCGGGCACGGCGTTCGATAGTTCCACTTCCGCCAACTCAACTTTGCCTTCAAGGCCGAACAGGCCCAGATATTTTGCGCCTTCCCGGGCCCCAAATGAGCCTTTGCCAAGAAGGATGGTCTTGCCCTCCATATCAGCAAAGCTCTCAACACCGCTGTCAGCGCTCATGACAAAATGCATGGTCAAAGATGGAATTGGAAAGAGCGCACGAATGGTGTCGAACTTCGGATCGCTCTTGCCTTCGAACATGGCTTTGCCGCCCTGGGCCAGACCGATCAAGGCAGGCGGCGTGGCCGGAGATGTAAAAGCGGAGCGAGAAATCATCCGGGAAGAAATCCACCGATGGAACTCCATGCACGCCGTAGAAATGACAATGAT
>JBCBZX010000094.1:0-10134 GCA_039815105.1 Pseudomonadota bacterium | reverse complement strand
TGGATGCTGGGCTCGATCTGTTTGGCTTCGTCGCCGGACACTTCGTTGCGCTCCAACCCGCCCTTGGCGAGCAACTTATTCACTTGGCGAGCGTGGCTGAGCTCGCCTTCATCTTGATAGATGTGCAGAATACCGCGGTCTTCGACGTCAAACTCGAAGCCTTCATCTTTGGCCCAATTTTTGAGATGAGCTCTGGCTTCCATAGCCAGTTTGACCGTTTGAATGGTGTTTGCTTCATAATTTGGAATGTTGCCCATGAACTGGGCCATCCAGGAATATTTGTGCCAGCTGGGTTTTGGGTTCACCAGCAGCGGCGCGCCTGGCTCAAACATCCATTTGATGCCTTTGAAAATCGTTGCCCAACGGGTCCATACTTCAGCGTTGGAGGCGGACAATTGCCCACCATTGGCAAAACTTGTTTCCATGGCTGCGTAACGGTTTTTGTCGAATACCGTCACGCTGAAACCACGCTGGGCAAGGGCGTAGGCGGTGGTCACGCCGGTGATTCCGGCGCCGATCACGGCTATACTGTCTATTTTGTGGGCCATTACCGGCTCCTGCAGATGTTGGCGCCTTGGGCACCTGTTGGACGTGCGGGGCGCTTGCGCGCCACGGGTTTGTCCCATCTGTCATGAACCTGAGAGCTTGGCAGGCACTGTTTGGCAGTGCTCCGCTTTCTCCTTCGGTGGGCAACATGTGTTGCCGCTCTCCAGATAGCCGATTGTCGGGCAGTCCTTCTGCCTGAGAGTTTCCGGGGCGTTGCTCCTTCGGCGCCGAACGGTGTGGACCCGTCCGATCTCTCCTGCCGCAATCGAAATTGGCTGGGGCGGTTGTACACTGCAATTGAGCGATTCAAAAGCGAGCAATATGGGCAATGCGCCAAAACTTTGGGCGTGTTGGCGGGCTGCTATGGACGGCGCTTATTAAACGATGAGTCAGGCGTTCCTTTGAGGCATTTCACAAGCCATGGGTAGCTATCGGTGGCGTAGTAGCCATATTGCCCATCGACCGTCATGCCGTTGCATTCGTCCAGATCCCCTTGGCCCGTGAACTCCCAATCCGCCACATAATAGCCAGTGTGGTTGCCACTCGGGTTTCCGGCCCCGCTGGGGCGGGCGCCCTGTTTCAGGCTGTACCCTGAGATGGCCTTGCGAACCGTTCCGGTGGAATCTTTGAAGTAGGTGCCAAAAATCGGGAAACCGTCGGCGGCAAAGCCAATAACGCTGGAGCCGGTGATGCGGTCATCGTCTCCCAGCAGTGCCATGGGATTGGCGTGATAATGATAGGTGCCATCGGGCTGGCTGTGGCCGTTTTGGCTATCTTCGCCAAAGAAATTGCCAGCCGATGGCGGGTCGATGAGCCACGGGTGGGTATCAGAACATCCTGCGGGCGTATTGCCGTTCGCGTCGGTGCGGCGTGCGCTGGGATCATAGCAACCAGCCGAAAGCACATCCACAGGCACCCCATTGATCATGACCGCGTCATAGCTTCGGTGGGTCAGAGAGGTTGGCGATGCGGCCTGCTGCGGATTGCGGGGAATGGAAAACGTCAGGTTCTGTGGGCTCATCTCATTGCGGAACGAGGTCGGCCCGTCATTGACGTCATGGTTGGGGATCGCGCTCGATTGAATCATGCATGCCGCACCATTGGCTGAAACGCTGATCGTGCCGGTATAGGTCGTGTTTCGCTGCACATCGCGGGACGAGTTGGTCTGGGTGCCCGTATGATCGGCGCAATCGGCGGAGTCATTTGTGCTGATGCCACTCGCTTCTATCTCGGCTATGCCGAGACCGTCAGACGGCGCGCAACTGGCCGCAAGGACCCCCGAGGCGATGAGGGCATAAACGTACTTCTTTGGCATGGTGTGCTCGCTGGTATGACAGATGCCCTAGCTTGGCAGCCTGTGGCAGCCCTAGCCACTTACAAACTGGCAAAGAAGATGACCATTTTGTCAGGTGCCCTGGCTAATAAATGCTGCGCCACCGCATCACGAAGGCGCAAGTGCCTGACGCTTGAGCAGCGCGCGGCATTCGGCAAGACGGCGCTTCTCTCGCGGGTCGGTGTCGCCAAGCGTCTCACTCAACCAGTCCAATCTGTGCTCGGCTGCATCCAGCAGGCGTATGCGGTCTTGCGGAGCGGGCGCGGCGCGAAGTGCGACACCGAACGCATGGGCACAGTGGGAAGTTATATCGCGGAGCTGCTCTGCGCGTGGCCGCTTCGACCATCCGGTGTGGGTGTTGGTCCGGTGATAGCGCTTGCGATAAAGCGGTTCGGGAATCCGGCGAAGGTCACCTAATAAGCCTTGTTCGAAAACGAGCAGCGTGTCTGCAGCATAGTCACCCGACAGATTCCGTCTCAGGGACACTTGCTCCGCGATGCCTTTCGGCATAACGCCGCGCAGAGACACTGCCGCAAAGACATTTTGAAGCATGGTCTCCATACGGGCCAGTTTTTCGCCCTTTGCCTCCGGCTGGGAGATGGTGGCGTCGAGTTCGCCAAAAGTCTGAATGTCGGTGTAGGCGCAGCTGCAAGCCGGGTTGGCCTGCAGCTCTGCTGTGAGCCTTTGGCAGTAGTCCGGGGCTATGATGTCATCGTGGGGCAGAAGCATTGCATAGTTGGCATTTGCACAGGCCTCTTGAAGCGTCCGCCGGTTGTTCAGCACCCAGCCGCAATGTGCCCCCCTGATTGTTATCTTGGCGTCTTTGCCGGCGAGATTTTGCACCACCTCCGCCGTTTGCCTGTCAGCGCCATCCACGCCCACGTGAAGGCGCACTTGCACGCCGGTTTGATCCAGCGCTGACTGAACGGTTTCGGCGATGAAGAGATGCCCACGCCAGGTGGGAATTGCGATGCCGATAACGGGTTCGTGCATCTTCACTCGGCGAGAGCCAGTACCCGGTCAGCGCACTTGACGGCGAGCAGGGGTGCCATGGTGTACTTGCCGGTATCGACTGTATGGTAGTTTCCGTAGCTCGAGATGCCGACGTCATGGCGCTGGTGCAGTTCACTCTCCGCGTCGTCAATGTCGGTGTCTCCAAGTGCGAAGATCGCACCGCCACGAACGATGGCGGCCTCCCTTGCTTGAGAGGAGATTTTCGCCAAGGGCGGCATCAGTTCGCCAAGAGCATTGATGGTTTCCTCCACCATCTGGCTGGCCGCATCTCCCTTCAGTTCGCTCGGCTGTTCTGGTGCGCGCTCGTCGAAGCTGATGCCTGTCATGCAGGCCGGATACCATGACAGATACATGGATCCGTCGGCGTAGCGGACCACGTCGCCAAACGGGCCGAGGGTGAAGGTTGCCGAGCAGCTGTCTTCCGGCGCGGAACCAGACGGAAGGCGCACGCCATATTTGTGCCGGAACATCCATTTGCGGGGCGGCGACACACCCATGCTTGCGTCAATCTCCAACCGGCCAGCCCATGCGCAATTGATGATCTGATCAAAACTGTTTGAGTGAAAGCCCGCTACGACATGCAACGAACAGCCAGTCCGGCTTACTGCCTCGACGTTTTGCTTGAGGCGGACCGAAATGAGTGGGTTTTCAGCAATCCGCTCTAAAATGGCTTTGCTCAGGGAGAGGCTGTCGATCGCGTATTCGTCGGTCGACCAAGCGGCGGTAATTTGCGTGGGATCGAAATGGCGCACCAGATCGTCAGCATTCAGGCGCCTTGGCTGCGCGGGTGGTCTGCAGCCCAGCGCATCTCCTTGAGCCTGAAGAACAAACTGGTGTGTCGCTCTGAGATGGTGGTCAATGCTCGCTTCATCGAGCATGGAGTCCGCATGCAAAGCGTAGGTAAAGGGCCTTGATTTCACAAACGCGCCCTTCGACCGATCTCCTAGCAAACGCTCTACGATTGGCTGAAAGTTGGTATAGGCCGTTGCGAGTTTGCGGGCGGTGTGTGCATCTGGCTCGTTGGCATATACGTAGCCATGGTGCAGCTTGGCCTCACCGCCGCGGGACGCTTTCTGCAAAAGACCCGAGTTCGCCTCATAAAGAGTGACTTCAACACCCCGGTCGGCTAGTTCCAAGGCGGCGAGGCACCCCATGATGCCGCCGCCCAATATTGCGACGCGCTCTTTTGCTGCAATCTGTAGCAAAGCTGCTCCTGCCGGTACTCAAAACAAACCTCGGCGGAAGATTATCCGTTTCCTCTGCGTAAACAAGCGAGAGTTTGACTGAACAGAGTTAAAGATAGTGCATTTTTGAAACAGGGTTACTTAGGCCGCTTCGAAATAGCTCTGCAGGGCGCGGACGTTCATCTCACCATTGGCCATCGCCTCAATGGCCTGGCTAGCAGCAACCGCGCCGGACACAGTGGTAAAATATGGCACCTTATTCATGAGCGCCGCTCGGCGCAGCGAACGGCTGTCGCTGACAGCCTTCGATGAGCGCGTGGTGTTGAGCACCAGCTGCACCTGACCATTGGTGATGGCGTCCACAATATTGGGGCGTCCTTCCAGCACTTTCTTCATGCGACCGACTTTGAGGCCCTGTCCGCGCAGATAGTCGCCCGTGCCGCCGGTGGCGGTGAGGGTGAAGCCGAGGCCGGCCAAACGCTGTGCGGCGGGCAACACCCGCTCGCGGTCATCATCGTGCACGGAGATGAAAACGGTGCCGCCTGCTGGTAGTTTCGTGCCGCCACCGAGCTGAGATTTGGCAAACGCCATGGCGTAATCCGTGTCGAGCCCCATGACCTCGCCGGTGGACCGCATTTCCGGCCCCAGCAGTGTGTCGACACCTGGGAAGCGGGCAAAGGGGAATACCGCTTCTTTGACGGCGATGTGGTTGAGGTCGCGGGGCGTCGGGCGGGCGCCATAGGCCGTCAGCGCATCTTCCAGTTTTTCGCCCGCCATCAGGCGTGCCGCCATTTTGGCTATGGGTGCGCCGACGGTCTTGGCGACGAATGGCACAGTGCGGGACGCGCGTGGGTTCACTTCGAGAATGAAGATCTGTCCATCCTTGATGGCAAACTGGGTGTTCATCAGGCCTTTGACGCCCAGGGCCCGGGCTAGCTTTTCAGATTGGCGGCCCAACTCTTTGCGCATTTCGGCATCAAGGCTGTGGGCGGGCAGGGAGCACGCGCTATCACCGGAGTGAATGCCTGCTTCTTCAATGTGCTCCATAATACCAGCCACGAACACGTTTTCACCATCGGACAGGCAGTCCACATCCACTTCAATGGCGTTAACCAGATATGTGTCGATGAGAACAGGGCTGTCGCCCGATACCACGACAGCTTCCCGGATGTAGCGCTCAAACTGCGCTTCGGTACGCACGATTTCCATTGCTCTGCCGCCCAACACGTAGGACGGGCGGATCACAGCCGGGTAGCCAATGGCGTTGACGATCTCGCGGGCTTCGTCGGCGGAGCGAGCGATACCGTTCTTGGGCTGGGCCAGCTTTTGTTCGTCCAACAGTTTGGCGAAGCGGTCGCGGTCCTCCGCCAGATCGATGGCGTCCGGTGATGTGCCGAGGATCGGGATGCCCGCCGCCTCCAGTGCGTTGGCCAGCTTGAGCGGTGTCTGACCACCAAACTGCACTATGACGCCCAAAAGTTCGCCAGACGCCATTTCGGCATCGAGAATTTCCATCACGTCTTCGCCGGTCAGCGGCTCGAAATAGAGGCGGTCGGAGGTATCGTAGTCCGTGGATACGGTCTCGGGGTTGCAATTGACCATAATTCTCTCGATGCCGAGATCTGCCAGTGCGAAGGCGGCGTGGCAGCAGCAATAGTCAAACTCAATGCCCTGGCCGATGCGGTTGGGCCCGCCCCCGAGAATGACCACTTTTTTGCGCGCTGACACCTCGGCTTCAGACGCCACGGCACCGGCAAACGGTACTTCATAGGTGGAATACATATAGGGGGTGGGCGATGCGAATTCAGCGGCGCATGTGTCGATCCGCTTATAGGCGGGCCGCACGTCCAGACTGCGGCGATGCGCCCGCACTTCGGCTTCGGTGCTGCCGGTGAGTTTGGCCAGACGTGCGTCTGAAAAGCCCAGCGCTTTGACCGACCGCATATTTTCGGTATCGCCGGGGAGGCCGTGGACTTTCACCCGCTTCTCCATGGTGATGATCTTTTCCATCTCGCGCAGGAACCACGGGTCAACGGCGCAGCATTCATGCACGAATTCAACCGACGCACCGGCGCGCAGGGCCTCTCCGATCTGCAAAATCCGGTCTGGTGTCGGCTTGGATAAAACGGCCCGCAGGGCGTTCTTGTCGTCGCCTTCGCCCAGATGCTCGATCTTGATTTCGTCCAGTCCATCGAGCCCGGTCTCGAGGCCACGCAAAGCCTTCTGGAAGCTCTCGGCAAATGTTCGCCCGATGGCCATGACTTCGCCCACCGATTTCATGGCGGTGGTCAGATAGGGCTCAGAGCCAGGGAATTTTTCGAAGGCAAAGCGCGGAATCTTGGTGACCACATAGTCGATGCTTGGCTCGAAACTTGCCGGTGTTGCGCCGCCTGTAATGTCATTTTCCAACTCGTCGAGCGTGTAGCCCACCGCAAGTTTTGCGGCGATCTTGGCGATGGGAAAGCCGGTTGCTTTGGAGGCCAGCGCCGAAGAACGCGACACCCGGGGGTTCATCTCGATCACGACAAGTCGGCCATTGTCGGGGTTCACAGCGAACTGAACGTTTGAGCCGCCGGTTTCCACCCCGATCTCCCGCAGGACCGCGATCGAGGCGTTGCGCATGATCTGATATTCTTTGTCGGTCAGTGTCAGCGCCGGGGCGACGGTGATCGAGTCTCCTGTGTGAACGCCCATTGGGTCCAAATTTTCGATGGAGCACACGATGATGCAATTGTCCGCCCGGTCGCGGACGACTTCCATCTCATACTCTTTCCAGCCCAGCACGCTCTCTTCCACCAGCACCTCATTGGTGGGGGAGGCTTCCACGCCCCGCAGCACGATTTCGTAGAGCTCGTCGCGGGTGTAGGCGATGCCGCCGCCGGTGCCCCCCATGGTGAATGAGGGGCGAATAATGGCGGGCAGCCCCACAATCTGGCTCGCCTTGAGGGCTTGCAATTGGGCGGTCAGCCGATGCTCTTCATTGCGGTCGGTTTCGCCTTGAGCCCAATCAACCTCAAACTCGGCCAACGCTTCGGCGCGTTTGGCGGCATCATTGTGCTTCTTCTCAACGGCGGCAATCTGCGCCTCGCGCTCTTTGGCGAAGCGCTGCTTGAGGTCTGATGTGTTCACAAAGCTGGCGCGGGGCGTTTCCAGGCCAATTTTCTGCATGGCCTTGCGGAACAGGTCGCGGTCCTCGGCCTTGTCGATGGCCTGAGCGTCGGCGCCAATCATTTGGACGTTGTATTTTTCCAGCACACCCATTTGCTGAAGGCTCAGCGCTGTGTTGAGGCCAGTCTGGCCGCCCATTGTTGGCAGAACGGCATCCGGGCGCTCGGCGGCGATGATCTTCTCCACGATCTCGGGCGTTATGGGCTCGATATAGGTCGCATCTGCCATGTTGGGGTCGGTCATGATGGTGGCGGGGTTCGAGTTCACCAGAATGATCCGGTAGCCTTCTTCGCGCAGCGCCTTGCAGGCCTGGGTGCCGGAATAGTCGAACTCGCAGGCTTGGCCGATGACGATTGGGCCTGCGCCAATGATAAGGATGGATTTGATGTCGGTTCTTTTCGGCATATCATCCCTCACAGCTGCGCTTGGTTTGGGCGCAAACGAACGCCACCGGTGCCCCCGATGTGTCGCGTAAATAATGTCTGGCTGAAACTGGCTTATAGGGAAGGGCCGTGCAGTGTGAAAGCCCTACAAGGCCGCCTCAGGCGTTCTTTGTCGATTTCCCACCGTTGGCTTTTGATGCGGACTTGCGGGACGCCTTCTTAGGCCGGTCTGAGGAGCGCAGTTTCTTGGGCTTCACGCCATCAAATTGGACAACATGTTTGGTTACGGCGAAGCATGCGAGAGAAACGGTGAGTGGCACCTCAACGGTTTTGCCGTCTCTTTCACCTTTTTCATAATATTGGATCATGCGCTTGCGCAGCCCGAGACGTTCTGCGGCCTCCTTCTGGCCCAGGCCCAGGCCCTTGCGCCATGCTCTAAACTCTTCTGGCGTCACGCCGATCTCCCCACCACTTAATACGCACTCAACGGCGAACATGATGTGTGCCGTTAGAATATGTGTGTGCCGACGTAAAGATGGGTTAATGACAATAAGCGCACTGATTGCGCTTTTCATTGACACATGTCTGAGAATGATTCATATTGTGAATCAACGCGCTGTGGGCCGCCGTTAGAAGCGTCCGGGTGCACATAAAACGAATGTGGGTCGCAGGGAGTTTTTAATTGCCCACGTGTCTTAGGAAAGGGACACAATATGCTTAGCGATATCGTAGTTGGTCGCGCACAACAGCGCTTGGACCATGTAGACCTCCACCGCCACGCCCAATACAGCTGCAAGCCTTCGCTTTTCGGAAGAGCTTTGACCAAGCTCCGGGCCGTGTTTTTGCGTAGTAGCTGACCTTCAGTTCCCGTTAGCCTCTGGCCGTTCCTGGCAGCACGCGGTGCCGAATTGCGTCCGGGCGCCGCGTCTGGGCACCGCGTCAGGGTGTCATTGTCGCTGCCAGTTTGTAGTGAAGCCCACATTTTGGTGCTGAGGTGCTGGCCGGCGCTGGCCACCGGTGAGCAAAAGTCGTTAGATGAATCCAATAGGTGTCGGCCGGTTGGCTTGGCAAATATAGTTCAATTGTCTTACGAGGTGCGCCATGCGCTGGAAGGGTCGCCGCCAAAGCGGGAACATAAGAGACGTCCGGGGTGCATCACCTCGGCGCAGCAGTCGCGGCGGGTTTCCCGGCGGTTTTGGCCGATCAAGGTCCGGTGGTGGAAGGCGCATACGGCTGCCGACACCGCGTGGTGGCGGGCGCCGGGCTGGCGGAGGTATGGGCATTGGCGGGCTGATTGTGATCGGGCTAATTATGCTCTTTTTGGGCATCAACCCTTTATCATTGCTGGGACTTGATACCGGGTCCGGGACGGGAGGTGGCAGCTTTACCTCGCCCAACGCCCCGCAATCTCCCGTCACGGCCAATGCTGAGCAGAAGGAATTTGTGGCGGTCGTTCTGGCCGAAACCGAAGATGTCTGGAACGGCATTTTCCAAGCCAGCGGCGCGACCTACCGCGAGCCTGAACTGGTTCTTTTCTCCGACAGCGTTCAATCTGCGTGTGGCTTTGCCAGTTCCGCCACAGGCCCGTTTTACTGCCCTGGTGACAGCCGTGTCTATTTGGATATGAGCTTCTTCGGTGAGCTGGAGAACCGCTTTGGTGCCGCTGGCGATTTTGCCCAGGCTTATGTGATCGCCCACGAGGTTGGCCACCATATTCAGAATTTGACAGGTGTCCTACCCGACTTCAACGCCCGTCGCCGTTCCATGAGCAAAACCGAGCAAAACCGTTATTCAGTTCGCGTCGAGCTGCAGGCCGATTGCTATGCGGGTGTCTGGGGCTACTTCACAGCCCAGCGTGGCTTACTGGAAAGAGGAGACCTCGAAGAAGCGCTCAACGCCGCGACCCAAATCGGCGATGACACCATTCAGAGACGCACCCGTGGCATGGTGGTGCCGGAGAGCTTTAGCCATGGCACGGCAGAACAGCGCCGCAGATGGTTCGACAACGGTTTTTCCACTGGTCGTGTTGAGCGATGCGATACGTTCAGTCAGGCTTATGAGGCGCTTTGACCACCCATGGTTCTGATTACAGCTTCGCTCTGTTCGTCGGCTGGGAACAGGTGTTCTATCCTCAGATCGGCGACCGTGATGTCGCTCGGCGTGCCAAATTGAGTGATCGTTGAGAACATGGAGACCTCCATGCCACCCAGCAGATATCGGGCTGGAATCACCGCTTGTTGCGCGGTCTGCAAGTCGGAAGGGCCGCACTGGTCTGCAAGGCGCTCAGCAGCAGCTGACAGAGTTATATCATTGCCCAACTGCCGAGCCTCCGTTTTGAGCCGCATAGCAAGGTGAGTGCCGACCTCGCGCCAGTTTGAGATGAACTGCTTTAGCCGATCAGTGTCTTCGAAGGGGGCGAGAAGGCTGTCCCCCGGACCTACACCCAGCGCCCCAAGCATCATAGCTGCGGTGCCATTGGTCTGTACGACCCTCCAATAACGGTCGA
>JBCBZX010000226.1:0-5025 GCA_039815105.1 Pseudomonadota bacterium | reverse complement strand
GGCGGCGAAGGTTCGCAAATTGGACCGGCCCACCGCCTCGGTGCCGTCATCGATGGGCATTATGACTTTGTCGCAGGCGCACTGGATTTCATTCCAGAAAAGGGCAGGGCATATGCGGCCCAACTCGGCATTGCAGATGACCGCGCCTATGGCGACTGGAAGGAAATGCTGGCTGGTGAAAAAGACCGCCCCGAAGGTGAGCGCCTCGACCTCGTCACCATCGCCACTCCAAACTCCACCCATTTCGAAATCGCCGAAGCGTTTTTGCAGGAAGGTTTCAACCTGCTGATCGAAAAACCCATGACGATGGCCGTGGACGAGGGGGAGCGCCTGTTCGCGCTAGCCAAGGATAAGGGCTGCCGCGTCGCAGTGAACTATGGCTATTCCGGCTACGCCATGGTGCGTCACATGCGGGCCATGGTAGCCCGTGGCGATCTCGGCAAAGTGCGCGTAGTGGTTGCTGAATTCGCCCATGGACATCACTCAGACGCAGCTGATGCCGACAACCCGCGCATCCGCTGGCGCTATGATCCAGCGCAAGCGGGCGTCTCCTCCATCGTTGCTGATTGCGGCATCCACTGCCTGCACATGGCGAGCTTCGTAGCGGCCCAGAACATCGAAAAGCTGTCGGCAGATTTCGCCTCTACTATATCGTCGCGTGAACTCGAAGACGACGCCTTCATCGCCTTCCGCATGGATGGCGGCACTGTTGGCCGCTGTTGGACATCTGCCGTCGCACTGGGCCGGCAACACGGTTTGCGTCTTCAGGTTTTTGGTGAAACCGGCGGCATGGCTTGGGAACAAGAGCACCCCAACCAGATCAAATGGACACCACTGGGCGGCAATACCGAAATTCTGGAACGCGGGCAGGCTGGTCTTTCACCTGAGGCCGACCGCGCGTCCCGCGTCACGCAGGGCCATGCAGAGGGCATGCCGCTGGCCTTTGCCAATCTCTACAGCGACTTATCGGAACTCATCCGCGCCGACGCGGAGGGCCGTACCCCGGACGCGGCCGCCGATCTGGTGCCCGATGCCGAAGCTGGTTTACGCTCTGTCGCGCTGGTTCATGCCGCAGTGAAATCTGCCGATGATGACGGGGTGTGGACCAATTGCATTCCAGGCTCGTTGGATTGAAAATTGAGACTCTAAAAACGCAAATCGTTTGAAAGTTGCGAGTCAACCGGTTGGCTTCCAAGAATTGCTGGTCTAGCCTTTTCGTCGACCAGCGTATCGGGAGCGCGCTGGGAGGAAGTCTCGCTCCCGGATTTTGACTGTTTCGGGAGGAAACACATTGAAAAAGATTCTGCTCGCGGCTGCTGCCGTTCTCGCCATGTCCACCTCGGCCCTCGCCGAGCGTTACGTGATGATCACCCACACCCAAGGTACAGACCCATTCTGGCCCGTCGTTGAAAAAGGCGGCAAGGATGCAGCCAAGTCGCTCGGCGTTGAGCTTGAGTACAACTACGCCGCTTCCGGCGATATGGCCGACATGGCCAAGCTCATTGAAGCTGCAACCGCTACTCAGCCTGATGGCCTGATCGTATCGCTGCCCGACGCTGCAGCGCTTGGCCCGGCAATCAAGGCCGCTTCCGACGCCGGTGTTCCAGTGGTGACCATCAACTCCGGTCTTGAAGCTTCCAAAGAAGTCGGCGCTCTGATGCATGTCGGTCAGCCCGAAAAACTGGCCGGTACATCGGCTGGCGAACGCGCGAAGGCCGAAGGCGTCACCAAGGGTCTTTGCTTGAACCAGGAATCGTTCAACACGGCACTCGTCGATCGCTGCCAGGGCTATGCGGATGGCCTCGGTGAAGGCTTGAACCAGATTGATACGTCCAATGACGTCGCTCAGATCAAGACGCGTACCGCTGCTGCTCTGGAAGCTGACAAAGACATCAACGGTGTCATGGCTGCGGGCCCGCACGTCTGTGCTGCCGCTGCTGAAGCCATCAAGGAAGTCGGTGCTGAAATTCACCTGTCCTGCTTCGACATGACGCCGGAAGTGATCTCGCTCATCAAATCCGGCGAAGTGAAATACACCATCGACCAGCAGCAGCGCCTGCAGGGCTACATGCCAGTCGTCGTGCTGCACCTCTACAACAGCAATGCCGGCATGCTGCCAGGTTCCAACATTCCGTCGGGTCCTGGCTTCGTTGATGCTTCCAATGCTGCAAACGTTGAAAAGCAGGCTGGCGTAAACCGCTAAGTCGGCGTGAAGGTGAGCGGCCAGTTTGAAATTCAAGCAGGCCGCACGCTAAACACTTGCGAGGGCCGGGCGCGTATCTTGGGGTCGCGCCCGGCCCTTTTCATATCTTCTGACGCTTGAGCGGAAGATACGAAAAGGGCCGTAAGAGCCTTGCAAAATTCAAAGACAATGCGGGGGGAACCACGATGTCCGATGCGGCAAACGCCGATCTCACAGAACGAAGCGAGGCTGACCGGCTTCAAAAAGGCGGCCTGTTCGCCCAGATGGTCAAGCGGCCTGAAATCGGCGCTTTTGCGGGGATGATCGTCATCATCCTGTTGCTCGGTTGGGCGTCCGACTGGCGCGTTTACAATGCACTGGGATTGAAGAACAACCTCTCCATTATCGGTCAGCTTGGCATTATCGCTGTGGGCGCTTGTCTTCTCATGATCGCGGGCGAGTTCGACCTCTCCATCGGCTCCATGATCGGCTTTGCCGGCATGTCCATGGCGATGATGTTGAAATGGGGTCTGCCCTTCGGCCTGGGCGAAGCGACACCCGTTTCCGCCTTCTTCATCACGCTGGCCATGACGCTTTCGTTGGGGTGGCTGATAGGGAATATCGTCGTCCGATCAGGCTTATCGTCGTTCATCGTGACGCTGGGTTTTCTCTTCTTCCTGCGCGGTGCGACCGAGGTGTCCTTCCGTATTTTCAATGAAGGTTCGACCCAAATTTCTGGTCTGAAGGACTTCAAGGAAGAAAGCTGGTTCGCTTCTATCTTCGGTGGCGAGACCTTCACCTGGGCCTACGATCTGGCTTTCCAATTGGGCTTCAACCTCAACCGCAAGGGCGAGCAATGGGTGACCGGCTTGGATGCCCGCGTGGCGTGGTGGCTGTTGCTCACCTTCCTCGCCTATCTCGTTTTGTCCCGCACTCAGCTTGGCAACTGGATTTTCGCCACCGGCGATAATGCAGACGCAGCACGTGCCAACGGCGTGCCGGTGAACAAGACCAAGATTGGCCTGTTCATGTTCACAGCCTTCTGCGCGACGCTGTTTGCTGCCTGCCAGGTCTTCGACACCAACACGGCAGACGCTGCCAAGGGCAACCTGAAAGAGCTGGAGGCCATCGCGGTCGCAGTGGTGGGAGGCACGCTCATGACGGGCGGCTTCGGCTCGGTCATTGGCATTATGTTCGGCGCCGTGATTTTCGGTCTGGTGCAGAACGCGGTGTTCTTCATTCCGGCGATCGATGGTTCCTACTTCCGCGTCTTTGTCGGCACCGTGCTTCTGGTGGCAGCCTTTGCCAACGAGAACATCCGCAAACGCATCACCGGAGGGATATAGGTCATGGCTGAACCTCTCATCCGTCTCGAAGCGATCAAGAAAACCTTCGGTCCCTTCACCGCGCTCAACGGCGTCGATCTGGAGGTCAACAAGGGCGAAGTGCTCGCGCTTCTGGGCGACAATGGTGCGGGTAAATCCACCCTCATCAAAACCATGTCCGGTGTCCACCAGCCAAATGGCGGGCAGATCTATGTCGATGGCAAGCCAGTGAATTTCCGCTCGCCACGCGATGCTGCAGGTGCCGGTATCGGCACCGTCTATCAGGATCTCGCGCTCAACCCGCTCATCTCGGTGACGCGCAATTTCTTCATGGGCCGCGAACTTACCCGTGGTCCCGGTCCCTTCGGCTTGATGCGAATGGACGAGATGGACCGCATCACCCATGACGAGATGATCAAGATCGGCATCGACATTTCCGATCCCAGTCAGGCCGTCGGCACCATGTCCGGCGGTCAGCGCCAGACGCTTGCAATCGCCCGGGCCATCTACTTCGGCGCCCGCGTGCTGATCCTCGACGAACCGACCTCGGCGCTCGGCCAGAAGCAGCAGATGGAAGTGCTGAAGACGATCAAAAAGGTCCGCTCCATGGGCGACATCGCAATCATCCTCATCACCCACAACGAAATCCACGCCCAACTCGTCGCGGACAGATTCGTGTTCCTGTCGCTCGGTCAGGTGATTGGTGGAGGCATGACCGAAGACCTGCACGGCCCGGAAATCAGACGCCTGATGTCGGGCGGTGCGGAGATCGCGGACTTGGAGCAGGAGTTGGATGCGATTGGGTAGAGAGATTGGTCTCTACGTTCGAACAACCCTGAACCATGGCAAAGCACTCTGAATACGATCAAGAGCTCTTGGCGAACGTGGAAAAACACGGGTGGCAATTCACGTTCGTGTTCGATCCAGATGGCGTCGAACCTGACTTTGCATATTCTGTTGGCTTTACCTCGTCCCTCAACGCACCTGAATTTATTGTTTTTGGTCTCCCACAGGAAGTGATGAGCCATATGCTGTGGGAGATTTATCGGCAGATACAAACTGGCACTTCCCCTTCTGACGGAATGCGTTGGGAGAACTTATTGGAAGGCTTTGACTGCATTAGTCGAAAAGCCGTGCACCCAGGAGTGCATTCACAATACCTAATTTCGGCGGACTGGTTCTGGAGGGAACAGGGAAAAGAGGGGAACCCTGACGTTTTTCAGATTGTATGGCCGGGTGCCCGAGATGGTCTGTTCCCGTGGGATGACGGCTGTCATCAAGACGTAATCGATGCTCAACCCAGTCTTTGGTGAGATGAGTAACGTGCATAAACGAACGACATAATTGTGCAGGTTCTCGAGTTCTCCGGGCTAGGATTGCGTTCAGCTAGACACGTACTAACTAGCCCTGAATCGTCGGTTTCAGTGACGCTATTTCCGATGGTACATATCGGTGAACAGGCGTTTTACGATGCCGTATACGCGGACGCCTTTAGTCATGACGTTGCGCTTGTCGAGG
>JBCBZX010000231.1:0-4938 GCA_039815105.1 Pseudomonadota bacterium | reverse complement strand
GTTCCAGGACCTTTGGGTTACGGCCTATGACGCCGAGGACCGGTTCCCGGCGGGTGAACACCCCTATTGTAGCTAATGTAGCCAAAGACATCTTCGTTGAACTGGTGATCGATAATCACATTTCCCGTCACGGCGTCAAATACAGGATCGAGCTCTGCGCCAACGGCCAAAAGGTTTTCATTGGTAATCAAAGGAAATTGGAAGGCTTCGTCACCAAAGGTGAAATAGTCGATCTCGCGCTTGTCGCGCGTGTAACGCAAGCCAACAGTGATCTTTGTCGCCTCGGCAAAATTGTAGCTGGCCGACCCGAAGGCTGCGAGGCTCGTTTGCTTCTGCGTTAGCTGCTGGCCAATGCGAATAGGCGCGGTTGGATCTGTTGGATCGGGGCCGCGATTGAAGGGCGGCTGCCTGCTGAAGGCGCCAATGTCGAAGATATTATCTGCATCGACAGTATCCCGATAGAAAAAGCCACCAGCGATCCAGGAGAAATCGGAATCAGTGTTGGACGTCAGCCGCAGTTCTTGGCTGAAAGCCCAGCTGTCATCCACATATTCAACCAAGATGTAATCCAGAGGGCTGGCATCTGAGTCAAAACTCGTATCGGAGTCCGCTTGGCTGTACCCCGTAACAGAGGTCAGGATAACGCTTCCAAAGTCAATTTCGCCGGTCAGAAAGGCGTTAAAAGCATCAACGTCTTCAAAATTCTGGGCGGGGTTGATGTTGGTCGTGTAGAAGTCTGCTGGCGGGACGTGCACAGGTGGTAGTCCAAACACGGGCAAGACGCTGTTGGCGCCCCCGTTCAGCACATCATCGGGATAAAACGCTGCGAAAGGAACGCCCTGCGCATTCACCCCTTGGGGCCGGGAAAAATGGTAGACAATGCCGTCATTGTCAGATGTCCCGAAGTTCAGGTTGAGGGTCCATTCCTGATTTTCTGTCGGCGTGTAGACGGCAATCATCCGGCCCGAGAAGGTTTCATTGGCGTTGATCTGTTCATTGTTGAAGGCATTGACCTGATCGCCGTTGTTTGTGCGGAAAGCCCCCGTCACGCGTACATTGAGAATGTCCTCAACAACCGGGATATCAATGCCGCCTTCAAATTCGATTTGTCCAAAGCGGCCGAATGTGGCGAGGACGTTGCCGCCCCATTCTCCACTTGGTTTGCGGGAAATGAAGTTGACCGCGCCGCCGGTCGTGTTGCGGCCATAAAGCGTGCCTTGCGGCCCGCGCAGGACTTCAATGCGCTCTAGATCAAAAAGCTGGAAGGTTTGCCCGGTCTGAAGGCCGACGAGGACTTGGTCGGAGTAAATCGCAACGGATGGCGTTGCAGTCACGGATCTGTCGTTGGTGCCGATGCCCCGCAAGAAGATAGCAGGCTTCGTTGTCCCGTATTCGGTGTTGAATTGGAGGCTTGGTGTCTGTTGGGCGATGTCGTCCACTTCAGTAAAGCCAAGCTTTGTGATGCTCTCACCATCAAATGCTGAGATCGCCACCGCAGCTTGCTGCAAGTTTTCTTCGCGCCGGTTTGCAGTAACAAGAATTGTTTCCAATCCTTCAAAGACGTCTGCTTCCTCTGCCTGCGCGAACGCTAGGTTCGGTGCGCTTGACAAAGCGCTTGCTGCAGCCGCTCCGCAAAGTAGCCGCTTAAACAGTCCCGATGAGATGTGTTTTGAGTTTTGCACGGACAATTCCTCTCCTGGTGAAGCAGCTTTGTCGGCCGCCTCTTTAAATTATCCTTTAATCCTATATGCGATCGCGCGAGACTGGCAAGGTCTACCTGGAGTGGCTGTCTAAACAGGGGTGACCATAAGTGTGACAGGCAGTAGGCTGGGCGCCTTTAGCGATAGTCTGAGATAAATGCAGAAAAATCAAAGTATTAGGGGGTCGCAGGGTTTCTCATGCAGGGTCAAAGCCCCGCTGAAACCATCGGCGGTGGCGATGCCCCCCAAAAATGGGGAGCTGAGGCCCATAAATCTAACCGCGTGTGCCGCTGCGCTCCTTTATTTCATCATCCAACAAAGGCGCGCTCGACGACAAATTCGCCAGGAGCGGCATTGGAGCCTTCGGTCATGCCGAATTGCTCGAGGAGTGCTTTGGTGTCGTGGAGCATATCCATAGACCCGCAAATCATGCCTCGGTCGTATTCGGGATGGATGGTTCCTGTGGCGAGATGCATAAACAGGTCGCCGTTTTCCATCAGAGTCGTCAGCCGGCCGGTCGCCGGGTAGTCTTCCCGTGTGAGCGCACAGAAATGCCTCAGTTTCCCCGCGGCAATCTCACCCACGAGTGGATCGCTCATCGTCTCCTGAACGACGTGTTTGCCGTACTCCAGTTCCGCAGCGAAACGGCAACCATGTGTGAGAATGACATCGTCAAATTTCTCATAGGTCTCCGGGTCTCTTATGATGGAGACGAATGGGGCGATCCCTGTACCAGTTGAGAACATGTACAGTCTTTTAGCTGGGGTTAAGGCGTCTAGAACAAGGGTGCCTGTCGGTTTTTTGCCCAAAAGGAGGCGATCGCCGACAGCCATCTTTTGAAGGCGCGATGTCAAAGGGCCATCATCCACTTTAATGGAGAAAAATTCGAGTTCCTCATCCCAGGATGGGCTCGCTACTGAATAGGCGCGAAGCAACGGTTTCCCGTCCACCATCAAGCCAATCATGACGAATTCGCCCGAGCGGAAACGGAAGCTATTGGGCCGGGTGATGCGAAAGGAAAAGAGGCGATCCGTCCAATGCCGTACACTCAAAATACGCTCGGCGGATACCGAGCTGGGAATGGCTATGTCGTCGATTGCATCTAGCATGATACTGCTCCGTACTGTGTGCGGAGCATTCCATAGAAGTGTTTGGCAGTGCTGGAAAGTACAAATCCGGCAATCCGTCGCCTAAACTTGGGAAGAGCCTGTTTGGAAGACGGATCGCGCGCGTTAAACGACAGCCGGGCCGTCAGCGGGATCGTGGCCCCAAATCTTCGGCGTCGTATAGGTCGTCGGCTGCCAGGTTTTATCATCCACAGCGATACCGCCGTGGCCAACTTCAAGGGCGACGCCTGAGGGCGTGACGAGGTAGAAGGACACAATCTTATCGTTGCTGTGTTGTCCAATGTGGAGGGCCAGGGGGGTGCCGGCGGCGCGCACGCGGTCATACGCTTTGCCGACATCCTCCAAGCTGTTCATTTCCAGCATGATATGGTTGAGCTGGCCCGGCGACATACCCATGCAGCAATTGAGAACGGCAAGGCTGTGATGGCGCGGATTGCAGTGCATGAAGGTTGCTTCAGCATCGTCCCACTTCACTTCGTCGCTCAGCTTGAAGCCTAAGTGGTTTTGGTACCAGGCGGTCGCGGCTTGGCGGTTTTCGGCTGCCAGAACCGCATGGCCAAGGCCCTCGGCGCCGGTCTTAAAGCCACTGGGAACCAGCGCGGACGCAAAGGCCGTCGATGCCTGCTTTTGACCAAAAAAGACCTCATGGCGGACGCCGTCCGGACCAGAGAAAATTGCCACATCCTCGACCCGCCTTTCACTCGCCAGGCCCGGTTCGCCAGCACCTACGTTTATGCCGCTGCCTTTTAAGGTCTCGGCAAGTGAATCAAGAGCGGCTGCATCACCAACGTCCCAGCCGAGGAAGGCGAGCTTTTCCTGTGTGCTGTCCATAAGGGCGATGCGGCTTTCAGCCCCGTCAATGCGGTAGTGGCTTACCATGCCGTTGGGGAGCTGCGCGTTGCAAAGTACACCAATCTGGTTTTGCAAGATCGCGTCCCAAGCATCCCGGTGACTGGTTTCATAGCCGACGTAACCAAGGCATTTGATCATGTGATTTCAACCATTATTCGATGTCAAACAAACTCGTGAGGGCAAGGCGCACGGCCATTTGCGTAGCGTGGATAAGGTCGGGAACATAGGCAACGCCCATACCGCCCAAGCCATCGCGGTAGGCCTGCGGTGTCCGGTCCGGATCGAGAAACGGAAAGCCAATGCGCACTGTGGGTACGTTGTGCAATGCCAGCATGGCTGCATCTGTTTGTCCCGCCATTTTGGGTGCGCCTGGGTAGGCTTTGCCGTGCTGCGCTTCCCAACTGGCGCGGGCATTTTGCACAATCCAGTGGTCAGGGTCCGTGCGGCCAGGCGGTATGGCGGCATCCAACGTCCAATCGGCAATAATGGACGGGTCGTCGGCCATTGCCTGGTCGAGCAAGGATTGAAACTCTTGGCATAATGCTTCGAGCGATTGGTTCGGCGACAGGCGGATGTCCACCCAGAATTGTGTCGCCGCGGGCGGAAAGGCTGGTTTGTCTGGCCAGCCAGCTTGGACTGCACCAATCCAGCCTTCGGGCCGCACTTGCTGGCTTTCATGGCGCTCTGGATAACGCTCAAGCCAGTCCTGAACAGAGCTGATCAGCCGTGCGGCTGGCGCAATGGAGTTTCGAAATCCAGGCACACCGTGCGGGATGCCAGCATAGCCCAAGTCCCCATGCACAGTCACTTTAAACCAGGCCATCCCGGGATGTTCGTAATAGACGTCGTCCCAAGGCTTCATAATGACGGCTGCATCAGGACGTAGGCCATGACTTAGCAAATGCGCTACGCCGCTTGAGAGCCCCGCGCCGCCGCTGTTTTCCGGGCGCCAAGGCATACCCCCGCCAGCCGTCGCGACGCTCAATGTGCCGGGCAACTCCAGGTCTGCGCTGACGATTGCTTGCATCGCTTCGACGAGAGTGGCGATCATGGACTTGGGGTTGCTCGCGCCAAGTCCGACAATATAGTCGCTTAAGTCTGTGCTTGCGGCAGGCACCATGTCGGCGCGCTGGCTCTGCCCCACCCAAGGAACATCGTGCTCTTGTGTTCCGCTCAGGTGTGTGTCGATCGGCGCATAGAGCAGGATGTGGCGGCCGGCGCCTGCTTTGCCAAGTTGGCCATGGACCGCGCCGCTGTCG
>JBCBZX010000159.1:0-6946 GCA_039815105.1 Pseudomonadota bacterium | reverse complement strand
CGCTGTCAGACTGGCGGTTCCGCTCGCCGGTGAGCTATTGGGACCCTGCCCACTATGGAAACATTTGGGCGCCGATTGAGGGCGCTCTGGGTCTGGTATTGGCGATCATACTATTCCGGCGCTTCAAGAGCGTCGTTGCACGGGCGATGATCGGAGCCGTGATCGCAGCTTACGTGCTTGTGCCGGTGTATTTTACGCTGACGCTTAACTGAAAGCGTCAGCGATTTTTTGAGCGATCTCGCCTATTTTGTATAACCTTGAGACATGAGCTTGGTACGCCAACGCTTGAAATTCGCAGAGCCTCCAGGTCCGAGCTTCTGCTTCTTGCCTTTTTTGAACAAACCAACCTTCTCAGTCAAAAAACAGCCTGCATTGCTGCACTTGAGCGAGTAGGCAACGCCTGCTTTTTTCAGTGTCATCTGACCAGCAGCTGCCGGTGTCGCTCCAATTATAAGAACAGCGGCAAACGCCGTGATTATAGTCTTCTTCAAAACATATTTCCCCAGTTTAAGTTTACAGACGGAGCGTGGACCAGGGTGAACTGCGATTCAATGTAGAAGGCCATCGCTCAACTGTAACAACATGAAGAAAGTGCAGTCAGTCGCCTTCGAACTCGATGAGGGTGCGGACAGGCACGCCCATTTCTTCCAGCTTCGTGCGCCCTCCCAGGTCGGGCAGATCAATTATGAAACAGGCTGCCACAATGTCCGCTCCCAGTTCCTGAAGCAGCTGACATGCAGCAGTGGCCGTGCCGCCCGTCGCGATCAAATCGTCCACGACAATCACTTTGTCGCCGGGCTGCAGAGCGTCCTTGTGCATCTCCATCTCATCCACTCCATATTCCAGGCTATAGGCGATGGAGACCGTCTCATGGGGCAGCTTGCCCTTTTTGCGGATGGGCACGAAGCCCGTGGACAATTGGTGCGCCATGGCACCTCCCATGATGAAGCCCCGCGCCTCAATGCCGACCACCTGCGAAACATTGGTGCCGGCATAGGGATGAACCAACTCGTCAATGGCGCGCCGAAACGCCTTGGGCTGGCCGAACAGCGTTGTGATGTCGCGGAACATGATGCCGGGCTTCGGGTAATCCGGAATGTTGCGGATTGAGGATATCAATTCCTGCTCAAGACTGCTGGCCATGTATGTCCCCCTTCATTGCCGACGGGCCACCATAACGGGCAGCGCCAGCTTTGAAAGCACAGTCCGTATTTGCGGAAGCGATTGCACATACAAAAAAGCCCCGGCGAACCGGGGCTTTTGAAAATCATGTGGCGAAAGCTAGTGCTTGACGTTTGCAAACACTTTGCGTTTGGCCATGTACAACAACACCGCAAAAATCGATAGGAAGATGATCACCACAAAGCCCATCGCCTTGCGCTGCGGCAGCGTTGGCTCTGCGGCCCACTTCATGAAGGCTGTGACGTCCTGAGCATACTGATCAACCGTCATGGGCGAACCGTCAGTATACTCGACGAAATCATCATAAAGCGGTTGCGCCATGGCCAGTGCTGGCCCTGCGATGAAGTACGGATTGTAGGAAAGTGCTGGATCAATGTCCGCATATTCCGGCTTTGGCTCTTGGCCATAACCCGTAAGCAGCGAGTAAATATAGTCCGGACCACTGGCAGAATATTGCGTGAAAATATCGAACACAAAATTGGGGAAACCGCGCTCAACGGCCCGCGCCATTGCCAGCTTCGAAAAGTCCGGTGGCACGGCACCATTGTTGATGTAGGCCGCTTCCTGGGCATTCGCATAGGGGTTCGGCCAGTAGTCGGTGGCCTGGGCTGGGCGCATCAACACTTCGCCTTCGGAGTTTGGTGCAGCAGCGACTTCATATTCAGACGCAAGCGCCTCGATCTGAGCGTCGGAATAGCCAAGATCCTTGAAGTTACGAAATGCCACCAGGTTCATGGAGTGGCAGGCTGCACAAACTTCCTTGTAGACCTGAAAACCACGCTGCAATTGCGCTTTGTCGTAGGTGCCAAGTGGGCCGGAGAATGACCAATCCACTTTACGTGGTTTCTTGATCGGGTAATCGCCAGCCGCTTGGGCAACTTGTGTGACGCCACCAAAAGCCATGAGGCCGACGAGGGCGATAGCAATCTTTTTCATCATGAGATTGTTCCTGTTCAAGACGCGTGACCGGGGCAGCTCACCACCCCGATGTTCAACGTCAGCCCTTTTTCTCTGGTGCTGCGGTGGCGCCCACCGGAGTGGCGGTTGCTCCACCACTGGCCTTGGCGCTTCCCAGCACCGCCTCCGTGATGGATTGTGGTCGCGCCTTTGGCGTCTCCACCAAACCCAATATCGGCAGCACAATCAGGAAATGGGCGAAATAATAGAAGGTCGAAATCTGCGTCAGAGGCGTGTAGATGCCTTCTGCCGGACGCGAGCCAAGCCAGCCAAGGAACACCGCGTTCACGACGAAGATCCAGAAGAAGACCTTGTACATTGGACGATAGTTCGTGGATCGCACCTTAGAGGTATCGAGCCATGGCAAGAAGAACAGCACGATGATCGATGCAAACATCGCCAACACGCCGCCGAGCTTGGAGTCGATCGGGCCGATATCAAAGGTGATGGCACGAAGGATCGCGTAGAAGGGTAGGAAGTACCATTCCGGAACGATGTGCGCAGGCGTCTTCAGCGGGTCAGCGGGTATGTAGTTGTCCGGATGACCCAAATAGTTGGGCAGATAGAAAATAAAATAGGCGAACACTACGAAGAACACGACCAGAGCAAATGCGTCCTTGATGGTCGCATAGGGTGTGAATGGCAGTGTGTCCTGCTTGCTTTTCACTTCAACGCCGGTCGGGTTGGTCTGACCGGTCACGTGCAATGCCCACACGTGCAGGATCACAACGCCAGCGATCATGAACGGCAGCAAATAGTGCAGCGAATAGAAGCGGTTGAGCGTGTCTTGGCCCACATTATAGCCACCGAGCAACCACTCCTGCAGCCCCACACCGATCACGGGGAAAGCCGAGAAGAAGCCAGTGATCACTTTCGCGCCCCAGAAGGACATCTGGCCCCATGGCAGCACGTAGCCCATGAAGGCAGTGGCCATCATTAGGAGCAAAATCACAACGCCCAGCATCCATAGGATTTCCCGCGGCGCCTTGTAAGAACCATAATAAAGGCCCCGCGCCATGTGTATGAACACGGCCAGGAAGAAGAAGGATGCGCCATTCATGTGTATGTAGCGAATGAGCCAGCCATAATTCACGTCACGCATGATCGCCTCAACCGAGTTGAAGGCGTAGTCAACGGAGGCAACATAATGCATGGCAAGGAAAACGCCGGTCAGGATCTGGCAGACCAGCATAAGCATTAGGATGCCACCGAACGTGTAGAAATAGTTCAGGTTACGCGGCACCGGATAAGCAACAAAGCTATCATATACCAAGCGGGGCAGCGGCAAGCGCTCATCCACCCATTTGCCGACACCGGTGGTGGGCTCATAATGGCCGTGATGCTCTAGAGTGCTGCGATTTGGGTCAGAACTGGGTGCAGACATGATCAGGCTTCCTCTGTTCCAATGATTAGGGATGTTTCGCTGGCAAACACATAGGGTGGCAGCGGCAGATTGGTGGCGGCGGGTCCGCGCAGAATGCGGCCCGCAACATCAAAGACTGAGCCATGGCAGGGGCAGTTCCAGCCTTCGCCGTCACCCTCAACCTGAGATGGAATGCAACCCAGATGGGTGCAGCTTGCGCTGACGACGGTCCACTCGCCTGCGCCTTCGGCACCGCCCAAACGGTCGTCCACTGGCTCGTAGGCTTTCATATCATCGGCGGTCAACGCGGCGGCCGCTTGCTGCTCTTCCTCGGTCAAACGACGCACAAAGAACGGGGCTGAGCGCCAATTCACGGTGATGGCTTGGCCCGGCTCGACTGCGGATACATCAATGGTAACCGGCTGTCCGGCAGCACGCACCTTGGCGTTCGGCGCCATCGACGCGACAAAAGGCCAAGCAAGGCCGCCGACCGCAACGGCACCAGCAGCACCGGTCGCAATCATCAAAAAGTCTCGGCGGCCCTCATTCTCGGCGCCATCTGTTTTTTTATCGTCAGTGCTCAACGTCAATTCCTCATTGCGTATCGGCTCATACTGCCAACATGTGGCAAGGCTTTACATAGGACATAACAAACGTCTGACACCTTAAAAGGTATCAGGGACATGTGGTCGCGGTTTAGGCATAGCCACCTGGCTTGTCCAGTTTAGAACCTGTCAAAACGGCACTATGTCGCGCCATTTTACACATCAACTGAACGAAGCAATGACAGAATTGAGGGGTCACCCGCCCGCAGCGGACTGCCGCCGCCACAAATCGGCATAAAGGCCCGCAGCCGCCACCAAGTCACCATGGGTGCCCTGCTCTGCAATCTTGCCATCCTTCATCACCAAAATCATATCCATGGCTGCGATGGTTGACAGGCGGTGGGCCACAGCGATGACGGTCTTACCCTTCATCAACTCGTCAAGATGATGTTGGATCTCCGCTTCGGCCTGGCTGTCCAGTGCAGACGTCGCTTCATCCAGCACTAAAATTGGTGCATCCTTGAGAAAAACACGTGCAATCGCAATGCGCTGGCGCTGGCCACCCGACAGCTTCACGCCCCGTTCCCCCACATGGGCATCAAACCCCTTGCGGCCCTTGGCATCTTCCAACCCTTCGATGAATTCCAGCGCATTGGCGCGCTCGGCGGCCCGCCGCACATCATCAGCCGTCGCATCAGGTTTGGCGAAGGCGATGTTGTCCAGCACAGAACGGTTCAAGAGTGCTGTATCCTGCGTCACAAGACCGATCTGCCGACGAAGAGACGCTTGCGTGACACGGGAAATATCCTGCCCGTCTATCAAAATGCGCCCGTCGGCAACGTCGTGAAGGCGCAAAAGCAGGCTGGCGATGGTTGTTTTCCCGGCTCCCGAAGGCCCGGCCACCCCAACACTCTGGCCAGGCTCAACGGTGAAGGAAAGCCCATCAATCACTCCAGCATCTTTGCCGTAGTGGAATGACACATTGTCGAACTCGATATGGCAGCCGCTGATGGTGAGGTCCTTGGCATTGTCAGCGTCCACCATTCGCAACGGCTCCGACACGGTTTCCATAGCGTTCTGTATGGTGCCGTAATTGCGAAACAAGGAGTTGAACTGGCCAAGCATGCGACCGGACAGAAGCGTGAGCCGGAAGATCAGCGGCAGAGCAAATGCCACCGCGCCCGTGCTGAGCACCTCACCGCGCCACAAAATGATGACTTGCGCGATCACCGCCAGCGACAGAACAGCATTGAGCACGCTCAGCGTTACCCGCATGCCTGTGATCAGCCGCGTGAATTCACGTATACGGTCCACATAAGCGCCCACCCCATCGCGCATGAACTGGTCTTCGCGGGTGGCGTTTGAATCAACTTTCATCAAAGCTGCATGGCCATAGGCATCCACCATGAACCCGTTGACCTGTGCAATGGCCTCGGAGAACCCCCGCGCAGCCACTCGCACCCGGGGTACAAAATAGCGGATGAGAAAGAAGTACGCGACCGCCCACACGGCCAAAGTAGCGAGCAGTTTGATATCCATCTGCGCGAGCAACAATATCGAGCCAAACAGATAGGTCACAAACAGCAAAATGACTTGCAGCAACGAGACCAGAAAGTCGCCCGTCGCCTGTCCTGACTGCATGACTTTGGAGGTAATGCGCCCGGCAAAATCGTCTTGGAAAAAACCAACGCTCTGGCGCGAGACATGCTTGTGGTTCTGCCATCGCACCAGTTGGAAGAAGTGCGGCACGACCACCTGCTCTTCCATCAGTGTTATCGTGGATTGAACGAGGAAACGCCCCACAAGAAGCAGGACGGCCAGCACGCCGATGGTCGGGCCCCAATCTGCCAGGATACGTTCTGGCGTTGTGGTGTTGAGCACGTCGACCACGCCGCCCAAAGCGCGGAACATCAGAATTTCTGTCGCGCCGAAAATCAAACCCAGCACGGTGATGAAGACGAACACCCAGGGCGCCTGACGGGCAAAATAAGCGATGAACCCGAACACGCTGTCAGATGGCGGGCGCTGCGCCGCGTCGCGACCTTCAGGGTCGGCAAACGGGTCGATGATAGCTTCGAAGCGGGAGAGGACGGCCGAGAACATAGAGCCCGATATAGGTATTGGCGGGCGATCTGACGACCCTACCAAATCGGCAGCTATTGCGCTGCCTCAGCATCCATCTCATCGGGCATGGCCAAGAACCCGCCCGACTGACGTTCCCAAAGTTGCTGGTACAGGCCGCCCGCTTGGCTCAACTCTTCGTGGGTTCCGTTTTCGATGATCTTGCCATCGTCCAAAACAATCAAGCGGTCCAACTGCGCAATGGTGGAAAGACGGTGGGCGATGGCGATCACCGTTTTGCCCTGCATCAATCCATAAAGCGACGATTGGATCGCAGCTTCCACCTCAGAGTCCAGCGCGGAGGTTGCTTCATCCAGCAACAACACCGGCGCATCCTTGAGGATAACCCGAGCAATCGCGATGCGCTGCCGTTGGCCACCTGACAACTTCACCCCGCGCTCCCCCACATGGGCATCGTAGCCGCGGCGACCAGCCATATCTTCCAGCTCTAAAATGAAATCATGCGCTTCAGCCTGCTTGGCAGCAGCGATCATCTGGTCCTCGGTGGCATCTGGTCGCCCGTAAAGCAAATTGTCCCGAACCGAGCGGTGCAAAAGCGACGTATCCTGGGTCACAACGCCCATATTGCCGCGAAGGCTCTCCTGCCGGACGTCAGCCACCGATTGCCCGTCCACCAGAATTTGCCCGCCAGACAGATCGTAGAACCGCAGCAGCAAGTTCACCAAGGTCGACTTGCCGGCACCGGAACGCCCCACAAGGCCAATTTTCTCTCCGGGCTTCAACTCAAGGTACAGATTCTCGATGACCGAACCACGCG
>JBCBZX010000417.1:0-2245 GCA_039815105.1 Pseudomonadota bacterium | reverse complement strand
CGGCCTATCCGCAACAGGTCGCAAGCGCTCAAGCCAATCCTTATGCGTTGCCGCCCTCCGTGGACGGCACAACCACTGCATCTGTGTCAAACAGGCTTGTCGGTGCCAACACGCTAGCACCATCGCCAGCCACCGCAGCCAGCCTTCGCCCACGTGGCTCGGTAGGTTTGAGAAACCTGCTTCCCTCAGCACCCCCCACTCGGCAAGTGGCCATTGCGCAAACCAACGACCTCTATGAAACCGCCACGGTTGCGCCCGCGCCCGCTTTGCCTGCGCGGTTCCCTGCAGCGGCTGCTCCAGCGGCGGTCGACCCGTTGGCGACAGCGTCGGTTGGGGCAGCAGTGCCCGCCGTCACCAGGACGCCACTAAGCGCTATTCGGTCTGCGCGTGTCGCTGTGGGCAATGGCGCCAACCGCGTGCGCCAGGCCGGTTCATCTGTGCTGCAACGCCAGCCAGCTCAGCCCGTCGCCGTGGCCAAAGCCGGTGCCCGGCTTGCCCCTCTACCTGCGGCGCCGCAGCCGGTCCAGCAAGTAGCGGCTGCGCCCCGCACGCTCGCACCGGCTTTGCCAGCAAAGCCAGCGAGCGGTGGCATAGACCAAACCGTCACCGGAACACCATCGCCTTTGGGATCTGCCACGCCAACCGTCCCCACATGGCAGGGCTGGTCAGCGGCAGGCGGCACCACCATTACCGCTCGTCAAGGGGAAACTGTCTACAATCTGTCCCGCCGCTACGGTGTGCCCGCAAATGCTATCATCGGCGTGAACAATCTTGGTTCAGGTGGTCTTCGGGCTGGCCAGAAGGTTATCATCCCAACTTATCAATTTAACCGTCAGGCGGGTGTTTCTGCGCCGGACGCAAACTCGAACGTACAAGCCTCTTCCAGTGCGATGGGCTGGAAAACCAAACTTCCAGCGCAGGTTGTGCCTCCGCGCCGCGCGCCCGATCGTAGGACGATCGCTTCCGTTCGTTCGGCGGCGGCCCCAACAGGTTCTTTGACCCCGGTGTCGGCTTCCGTGTCTCAGCCATTGCCGCCCAAACCATCGGCCGCGCAATCCGCTGCCGCTCCAAAACCCTATGTTCGGCCTAAGCCGCTTATGGCTGCGGCGGGCAGTTCCTACACGGTTGTTTCAGGTGACACTGTTTCAGCCATTGCCCGGCGCCACGGGGTCAGCTCCAAAGCGCTCATGGCACAAAACAACATGCCTAACCCCAATTTGCGCGTGGGGCAGCGACTGGCAATTCCAGCCGGTGGCACAGCGGCGATTGCCGGTGCGCCCAAGCCGGTGAAGCCGACACAGATGGCGCTTGCACCCCGTGAGAGCGGTCCCACATCTGGCATTGTTACCGGCTCTACGCCGTCTGCTGGCGTTGATCCGATTATTACGGGGTCAACCAAAACCACATCTCCCGAGGCAACCGGCATATCCAACCTGCGTTGGCCTGTTCGGGGGCGTGTGCTCAACGGATTTGGCGAAGTTGTAGATGGCAAACGCAATGATGGCATCGATATTGCGGTGCCAGAGGGCACGTCGGTCAAGGCAGCGGAGAATGGTGTCGTGCTCTATGCTGGCAACGAGTTGGCAGACTTTGGCAATTTGGTGTTGGTCAAACATGAGGGTGGTATCGTGACGGCCTATGCGCACAATGCGTCCTTGCAGGTGAAGCGCGGTCAAAGTGTTGCACGTGGCCAGACGATTGCCCGGGCCGGCCGCACCGGCGCGGCCACCACACCGCAAGTGCACTTTGAGGTCCGCAAGAACTCCACTCCCGTCAATCCGATGACCTATCTAGGCGGCTAACCTTCCAGGCGGGCGGTGGACACACCGAGCTCACCGGCCAAATCCTGGAAAAATTGCCACGCCATGCGCCCCGACCTACCGCCGCGCCCGGCAGCCCAAGTCAGGGCGCGTTGGCGTATCTCGGACTGTTCCAACGGCAGATCGAGGGCGGCTGCGTAGCTGTCCACCATCGTTAGATAATCGTCCTGGCTGCAATTGTGAAAGCCAAGCCATAGGCCGAACCTGTCAGAGAGCGAGACTTTTTCATGCACCGCTTCAGACGGATTGATGGCGGTCGATCGCTCATTGTCGATCATGTCACGCGGTAGCAGGTGACGTCTGTTAGACGTTGCATACAGAAGGACATTGTCCGGCCGACCTTCAATACCGCCGTCCAAAGCGGCCTTTAGCGCCTTGTAGTCCGTGTCGTCATGGTCGAACGACAGGTCATCGCAGAACAGGAT
>JBCBZX010000450.1:0-1797 GCA_039815105.1 Pseudomonadota bacterium | reverse complement strand
GTCGAAACCGGTGTCGGGAAGGCCGCGGTGGATAGCCCGAAGTCAAACACCAAAGCGCCGCTCATATATTTGAAATATTGTACGATCATCGGCTGATCGATGCCCATATTGGCTCGTAGCTGGGCCAATATCTCTTCGGAATTGGCCACAGCCCCAGCGCCCGCTGCCATGCGCCCCAACGCGATTTCAGCAGGATCGACAGGCGACAATCTTGGAATCACCCAAATGATTGAGGCGGCGATCAAAATGGTAAGAACAAGCGTTGTCAGCCGGTTCACAAGGTAAGGCGCTGGTATGCGTCCCATTGGATTTCCCTCCCAGAAACCAGATGTACGCGTTCAAAACCCGGCCGCCGCTGAGGGTGGCAAGCGGCGACCGGCTCGTCTCATCCCGCTGAAAGGAACGCGGGACAAGCGATCAGATCAGTTCGCAGCTTCAAGGTTGTGAATGATCTGATGTGTGTGGTTCCACCAGAAGAACGGGTGGTTGTAGTAATTTTCGCTGGTGGGCCAGCCCTTCCAATAGGTTGTGTTCATGGGCAGCAGCTTGGCTGCCTGCACCAGAGGAATGAACGGCATTTCTGCGTTCAGATGGCCGTAGGCCTCTGCGACCAGCCCCGGAATCTCAGGGTCTCCCAGCTTGCGATTGGCAATTTGACTGACGATCTCAGAATAGCTTTCGGCGGCCTCACCATCCCAACGAGCGGTGTTGTTGAAGCCTGGGCTACGCTCACCAACTGGAACAACATCAGCAACCGTGTAGCGACCCATGGATGCCCACGGCTCATTGACCGAGCCGCAAGATAGCCAGCTGTAGGACATTTCGTAAGCACCAAACGGCAGCACTTCACCCCAGAAAACGCCGTTCTCGACTGGTACGGCTGTCGCATCGATGCCCGCGCGCTGCAATTGCTCCACGATTACGTCAATGGTTCGCGTGTACTCGGTGGAGGCCGAGTTTACGTGAATTTTCACGCTGAGCGTCTCGCCATCTTTGGTGTAATAGTCGCCATCCATGGCCCAGCCTGCGGCCTCGATAAGCGCTTTGCCAGCATCAACTTCTGCCGTTGCGGGCAGGGCGTGGCCGGCCTCCACAATCGCGTCAATGAACGGTGCCATAGAGCCATACTGTGCAAACATGGTCCGGCTCGCCTCAGTTGTGCCCTCATAGGCAACGTTGACGATCTGATTGCGGTCGATGATATGAGCCACCGCCCGGCGCATATTCGCATCGTCCCAAGGCGCGACGGTTGTGTTGATCTCCAACTGGCGCGCGCATGGATCGGCCGCTGCGAACGGATAATCAGCATACCAGGCGATCACGTTCGGGTTCTGGGCCTTCACAGCTTCAAAGGTGCCAATGGTCACATTCTGTGCGGCGTCGAGCTGATTGGATGCGATGAGCTGAGCACGGCTTTCCTCACCGCCGCTCTCCAGAAAAATAACCCGCTGGGGCTCTGGCAAATCCTGGAAGCCTGTTTTTGCGCCCCACCAGCCATCGTTACGATCCCATATAGCCCGGTTGGAGGTTGCAGAAGCCAACGTGTACGGCCCGGTTCCAATTGGCGGATTAAACGCGAAAGTGGCGGCATTTTCGCCATTCCACACATGTTCGGGCATGATGAGGAACGAGCCGAAGATGCGAACCCCAAAGTTCTCTACCACAAAGCGAGGATTTGGGTTTTGCAGAGTGAATTTGACCGTCAGATCATCCATCTTTTCGACGCTGGCGACCTGCGCGCGGATTGTAGAGGCTTCGCGTGACGAAATTTCCTCATTCGTCAGCGCGAGATTGACG
>JBCBZX010000372.1:0-2859 GCA_039815105.1 Pseudomonadota bacterium | reverse complement strand
TGCCTATACGTTGCCACAGGCGGAGCCGGCGACGGAGTCGACGGCCTACACTTTCGAAGGCTTCAGCCGCGCGCTAGCCGAAACTCTCGGCGTTGCCGAGGACGAGATCACGTTTAAAGACCTGGCGGTGAACCCCGCAACACAGGCCGCCTTCGTTTCGCTTAGCGTGGCAACTCAGCCCGTGGTGGTGATGGTCACGCCTGATGCAACGATCACTCAGCTTGATCTGGCGTCCCTGCCATCCACCAGCACCGAGCTGGGCAATGCACCTGATGATGGCGTCACATTTTGGCGCGACATTCCATCGGCATCATTGACCGTCACGGATCTGGACTACGCCGACGGCACGCTGTTCGTCTCCGGCCTGTCGACCGGTGAGTTTGCATCGACCCTGAACCAGGTACCCTTTCCATTCGGCGGAGCAACGCAGACGAGCAGCGTTGAGATCTACCATGCCGTCCATGATCAGATGGAAACCCGCGCCCCGATCCGCGCGATGGAGATTGTCGATCTGGATGGCGTGCAGACTGTTGTCGCAGCTTACACCTGCACCCCTCTGGTGACCCTGCCAACGGCCAGTCTGACAGATGGGGCCCATGTCTCCGGCAACACTATTGCTGAGCTTGGCTACGGCAACACGCCGCTCGAGGTGCTGTCGTTCGATGTTTATGATCAGGAAGGAAATGCCTCACCGTTTGTGATGGTCGTCAATCGCGAGCTTCAAGCCAACCTGATCCCACTTGAGACGGTGGCAGAGGCGGCAAACGCACCTGGCCTGTCTGAGCCTGTCAGCATGGGGATGGAAGCCGGCGTCTCAACGATCCAAACCCCGATGAGCGGCGTCTATCAAGCTGCCGATCAAGACCCACAATTCCTGCTGGCGCTCAAACGCAACCTGGACACCGGCGCGATGGACTTGGTGTCGATCCGCAAGGGCGTTTACCTTCGCCTGAGCGACTTCATCTCTGAGTACGACTTCCCCGACTATGTCTATGCCGACAATCAAATGGGTCAGGGCATCAAAGGCTTTCACAACCTTCTGAAAGCCGAAGAAGGGTTTCCAGAGCTGATTGAGCAATAATGCGGCTATTACTTATAGCCGGACTCGCCGCCGCTGTGGTGGCGGGTCCATTGCGGGCCTGCGAAGACGGTCAGACCGAAGTGTCGGACGTCTATCCCAGTGGAACCGCGCTGCCTGAGAACCTGCTTCGATTCTACATCTATTTTTCGGCTCCCATGGGGGAAGGCGACATCCTCCCGGCAATTGACTTGCTGGATGCAGAGGGCCGCCCTGTCGAAGGCGTGTTTCTACCCAACAGGTTCGATCTTTGGTCCGCAGATCGGACACGGCTTACGCTTTTGCTTGATCCGGGCCGCGTGAAGACGGGTTTGCAAGCGAACCTGGCTTTGGGGCGGGCACTTGTTCCGGGCAAGACCTACAACCTACAGATCTCAGAAACGGCTCAAGATGCGCGCGGCTGCGCGCTGGCCTCGGCCCACCGCGTTACGTTCGAAGCCACGGAAGCTGACCTTTCTTCGCCATCGCCAGCGGAATGGGAGCTGACCGCACCCAAAGTCGAGACGCGCGCGCCGCTGAGGGTTGCTCTTGATGGATCCGTCGATCATCTTTCGCTAGCCTACAGGCTTCGCGTGATTGGCCCCGACGGTGCGCCGGTGCCCGGTCGTATCGACCTGGGCGAGAGCGAGACCGATTGGCTGTTTACACCACGCGCGCCATGGCAGGAAACGGCCTACGGTCTAGCAATCGACCCAAAGCTGGAGGATCTTGCTGGCAATCGGCCGGGCGTTCTGTTCGATCAACCCATAGGCACGCCGGAGACCCCATGGCCGAGGGTACTCGATTGGTCGCCAGCGCCTTCTTAAGAAATGTTTTCCTTTCTCTGACACTACACTGACGGACTTACTCTCATGCAAAAGTACCATCCGCTTCTCGCTGCTCTTCACTGGCTTATGGCGCTCATGATCTTAATGGCGCTGGCCGCAGGCGGTCTTCTGTTGGCCAATATGCCGCCTGATAGTCCCGACAAAGTTCAAGGCCTCGCAGGTCATATGGTTGTTGGCATGGCCATTGGTGTGCTTCTGATTTTGCGGCTTCTAACCCGTCTTCGCAGCACCCATCCGCCTGATGCAAAAACGGGCAATGATCTGCTCGACCGGTTGGGGCGCTGGACACATTGGGGGTTCTATCTGTTGATCGCGGGCATGGTGCTCTCCGGGCTCACGACGGCCTTGGGATTAGGCCTCTTTCCGATTGTCTACGGCGGCACATCGGAAACCTTACCGCCGGAATTTGCGACCTTTGCCCCGCGCGTGGCGCATGGGATTGTCTCAAAACTCCTGGCGGCATTGATCGCGCTGCACATCGCTGCGGCCCTTTATCACCAATTTGTTCTGAAGGACGGGCTGCTGCGGCGCATGTGGTTCGGCAAGCGTAGCTCATGACACAGCTGACAATGCCCGCGCCGCGCGACTTCGGCTGGTCGCTAAAGCCCAACGACAGTGCGTTTTTCGATATTCAGAAACGCCCTAACGGTCAGTTCAGCGTTGTCCTGAACCACGCGTTGTTGCGCGGCGTGCGAGCTGAGATGATCCATTGGTGGTTTCTGAATTTCACGCGTCTTTCGGTTCAGCTTCCAGATACGCACGGTTTCGAAGGCCAACAGGTTCCCGCCTATCTTTTGTGGCACCCGCAGGATCATCTCAGCGCCACCCTAAAGGGCAAAACAGCGCCCGACGGCACGCCTCAACACGGCACTAAAATCCACATTCGCGAAGCCATGCAATACGATAGATACGGCTGGCAGTATCCTGTCGATGCTTCGCTTGAGGTGCACTATG
>JBCBZX010000018.1:0-19568 GCA_039815105.1 Pseudomonadota bacterium | reverse complement strand
GGCGCAGATTCACGCCGACGTCTCGACCTCGGCTCGCCAAGCCTTTGGGCTTGCGAATGAGCTTGGGTGCTTCGCGGGTGACAATCAGAGGCGCCTTTGGGTCTTGCTGCTCGGCAGGATCTTCAGCCTCTTCGAAGAACCAGTCGTTGTCCGGTGCTGTTTTGGTGCCTTCGGCGTCAGCCCGTGCCCTATCATGCGCGTTAGCCCCTTCTTCAACGCCCGGCTCGGCAGCGGCCTGTTCATTTGAGCCCGGCGCTACTGGCGCAATCAAGGACTCTGGTTTGGCAAGGCGTGCCTTGTTGCGCGAGATCAGTCCCCACTCTTCACTTCCATCTTCTGCCTTGAACCGCAGCGCACCGGCCGCCAGTAGAGCGCGACGCAATTGATTGTCGTCCAGTCCACCAAAATGGGCCTGTAAAACCGCAAACGGCAGGCTTTTGGACCGTTTGGCAAGAAGAACCTGGCGTGCCAATTTCTGTGGCGACAGCTCACGCTCATACTTCTCTTTCAGGCGATTTTCAGCGCCACGCGATGCATAGTAGGCCACGACAAACGCAATCATTGCGGAAATTGCGGCCGGAAGGAGAAATGGGGTCAAATCGGGCATAGTTTGGTGTCCGTGGTGTTTGGCAGATTGGGATTGGGCAGGGTGCAGGCAGGGCTATCCAGGTTGGTAGTTTTGTAGCAGGACCTCTAGCCAATGGGCGCTTGCGAGAAGGCGGCGATCGTCGCCGAAACGTGCAACAAGTTGCAAGCCAACTGGCAGATCAGTGTCTTCGCAGAACAGGCCAGGCACATTGATGGACGGGGTACCCATAAGGGTCCATAGCCGGTTGTTAATTGATGAACCGGTGGTTTCGTTGCCAGCAGGCGCAAGGCCCGGCGCTGATGGGCCAATAAGGATGTCGAAATCGGCAAACAGGTCTGCGCATGCGCGCCGACCGTTTTTGGCGTCTCTCCGGGCGCTGTCATATGTCGATGGATGTATGTTTCGGCCGGCCTCAAGCGTGTTGCGCAGCGCCTCACTCATCTGGTCTGCAGCGCTTGAGTACTCATGGGCGCAGGCAAGACCCGCCTCATAGTCCTGTATTGTTCCGTGGGCGGCGAGCGCTGCTTCCAAAGGCGCCGGCAGATGTGCGTCTGAAACGGTGATGCCGTTTGCCTGCATTGCATTGATTGCGTGGTCCAAGGCAATGGCCATGATCGGGTCTACTTCATCGAGACCAGGCGAGCGGATGACGCCAACTCTGGGTGACGGGCTTTCAGCCTCGTTTACCACCAGCTCGCGCCCGGTGATGCCCTCGGCAAATGCGGCCACATCCCGGGCACCAGCACCGAAAATTCCGCACGTGTCCAGCGACCATGAGAAGCATTTGACGCCGGTGGTGGGCAAAAGCCTAAAGCTGGGCTTGTAGCCGCTCACGCCGCAATAGCTCGCCGGCCGAACGACTGACCCACCGGTTTGGGTGCCCAAGGCGATCGGGAAATAGCCAGCAGCCACACCTGCTGCGGACCCTGCCGACGAGCCGCCGGGCGTGTGATCCCGATTGTGCGGATTTCTGGTCGGTGAGGGGGTCAGGTAGGCAAATTCAGTTGTGATTGTTTTGCCCGCAACCACTGCACCAGCGTCGCGTGCCATCGCCACAATGGCGGCGTCAAAACGCGGACGATTTTCCTTCCAGATTGGAGAGCCATGGGCCGTGACCATATCATGGGTGTCGATGATATCTTTCACACCCACAGGGATGCCGGCCAAAGGACCGACCGACTGATCTAATTGGGCTCTGGTTTGGCCAAAATCATAGTCGGCGAGAGCCTTGATATCGTTTTCCTGGGCGGCCACCGCGTCGGCGCACCGGCTGAAGAGCGCCTGGGCGTTCAGGTCGCCAGCTTCCATCGCCACCAGAGCGTCAATCAGGCTTACCGGCTTGAAGGTCTGGCTGGTGACAGGGCTTGTCGACACACCCATGGATGGCTCCGATCGCAATGAACTGGCATTTTCTCGAGCTTGCAATGTGCCAGCACGTAAAGGAAAGCGGAAGTAAAACCCAGCTGCCGAGTGCATTTTCGTTTTGGTAAGGTTACCGGCGGTGCGCGGCGTATTCCCTCTATGCTTTAGCGAAATTGGCACGCAAACGGGATGTTAACCCTGATCGGTTACCATGCTGGTGTGTTTGTTTGTTGAGTATGAGTTATGTTCGCGTTGCGTTTTTTGCCAGTTCTGCTGGCGTCTCTGGTGCTTGCTGCTTGCAACACCACCTCCAAAACCCCTCCACCAAGTTCCACCGCTTTTGCCAAAAATCAGGCTCCGGCTTCGGCTGCGGTTCGCAAAGCGGTGAGGGGCGGCCAACCCCTTCGAGCTCCTGTCACGCCTAAGGCGAAGGCGAACGGCTCTTCCAAATTCAAAACCTCGCCAATTCCGAAGGCTGGTATTCGGAAGGGCTCAAATTTTGCGGCCGGTAGCTCCGGCTCGCTTCGCGGAAGGACCTTGTACACCTCCTCATCCCGCGTGCCTCTTCGCGCCAAAGAAGTTGTGCTTACGTTTGACGACGGGCCTCACACCAAAAATACGCCGCGCATTCTGGCTGCGCTGGACAAGTTCGGCGTTAAAGCAACTTTCTTCATGCTTGGGCAGAATGCCCGTCGTAACCCGGGTCTTGCGTCGCGTGTTGCTGCGCGTGGCCACACAATTGCACACCATACATGGTCCCACCCAAATTTGCGCAAGCTGAGCCGAGATGCCGCCATGAGCGAAGTGCGCAAGGGCCGCAGCGCTGTGAGAAAAGCCGTTGGCGGCCAGCGCGCAAGCCGTTTCTTCCGGTTTCCATATCTCGCCGACAGCCAGGCTTTGCGTGAGAGCGTGCGGGGAGATGGTAACGTCATCATCGACGTTGACGTGGACTCCAAGGACTATTTCAAAACGTCAGGCGCTGAGGTCCGCGCTCGGACAATGGCAAGACTGCGCAAGCGCGGTAAAGGCGTGATCCTGTTCCACGACATCCACGCCCGCACAGCCTCTATGCTACCCGGCCTGCTGTCTGACCTTAAGCGCGAGGGCTATAAAGTGGTGACGTTGCGCTCATCAGGGGGGCGTGGTCCCGACCTGGTGGCCAGTCGCTGACAACACTATTTGGGCGGCGGCGTTGAGCCGTCGTCCTGCTGCAGGTCGTCCGCATTTTCATCCAAGCGCTCTCTCGGCTTGATGCGCTTATAGGTAAGGCCGGTCTCCACAGCTCGATCTCCAAAGCGCCCCACCAGATCATCCATCGCGCGCTCCAGCGAGGCGCGCTTGGCAAAGTCCGGCTGGGTCAGATCGCCAGGATCAGCCAAGTCACCATCCGTTAGGTCGCTGACGCCAACCCCGATCAACCGAAATTTGGTGCGACTATCGAGCTCCTTTTCCATCAGTTCATGGGCCACCTCATACAATACATCAGCCAACTGCGTCGGATCTGGCAAGGTTCGGTTCCTTGTTCGGCTTTTGAACTCGCTGGTTTTCATCTTCAGCACCACGGTACGACCAGCCAAGGCTTTAGCCTTCAGTCTTCGCGACACTTTTTCGCTCAGGTGCCGGAGGATAGGGGCAAGCTCATCGCGGCTGTGTTTGTCGTCATTGAAGGTCGTTTCAGAGCTTATGCTCTTGGCTTTGCGCGTTGGCTTGACGTGGCGCGTATCGCGGCCAAAAGCCAGATCTGCGAGCCGCAAACCCATGCTGCCATACCGGCGCGCCAGCACGTTGCGATCCATTGCCTGCAAATCGGCGACTGTGTGAATGCCATCTTTCGCCAATTTGGCCTGACTGGCGGACCCGACACCCCAGATGATGGAAACAGGATTTGACGCCATGAAATCAACGGTTTCGGCTCTACCAACAACGGAGAAACCGCGGGGTTTACGAAAATCTGATGCGATTTTGGCAAGGAACTTGTTGTGGCTGAGCCCAATCGAAACGGTGATGCCAATCTCTGCATTCACGCGCTGCGCAAAGCGGGCAAGGGTGAGGGCCGGTGGAGCGCCGTGAAGCTTTTCGGTGCCAGCCAGATCCAGGAAGGCTTCATCGATGGAAAGCGGCTCCACCATCGGCGTCAGCTCAAACATCAAATCGCGCACCTGACGGCCAACTTGGGCATATTTATCCATGTTCGGGCGGACAATCTTCGCATTGGGACAGGCCTTCAACGCCTGCCACATGGGCATGGCGGAATGAACGCCGTGAACGCGGGCGAGGTAGCACGCGGTTGACACAACGCCGCGTCGCCCACCGCCAATGATCACAGGATGATCCCGAAGCGAAGGGTCATCGCGCTTCTCCACCGTGGCATAGAACGCGTCGCAATCGATATGGGCCATGGACAGGCTGAACATCTCCTCATGCCACAAGACGCGGGGGCTTCCGCAGGCAGAACAGCGGGATGATTTGACACTTTGTTGTTTGAGGCAGTCCCGGCAGAACCCGCCGGACCGCGATGGTGCCGCTTGTTCAGCCGATATAGTAGGTTCAGATCGAGCGGTCATACGCGCTAGAACCGCCAAGAATGTCTTGGGCGGCTACCACATCTGCGGGACGTACGGTTTTGTCGCCCACCACCGCCATCTCACAAAAAGACAATAAGGACGGCTCGTGGCTGGTGAGATGGGCGAGAACACCGGCTTGAAATGCAGGATCAGTCGCATGCTGGCGCAATTCACCGGGCGCAAGCCCGGTCAATGACAGAAATCTGCTCAGCCGCTCCTCATTGCCGGCCAGCCAAACCAACGCCGCGATAGCAATCTCTTCAGCATATTCGCGAGAAATGGTTGCGGAATACATGGCTGCAGTCTCGTTGGGTCTGATGTTTGCGTTTCGTGCACGAGTCTCGTTTAGTCTGTTACCATAGACGAGAACAAGGCGCGAACATAATCGTTCTCCCAGGAGGGGTGTGATGGCCAAAAAGGTCATGATTGTTGAAGACAATGATCTGAATATGAAGCTCTTCAACGATTTGTTGGAAGCTCGCGGCTACGAGACCGTACAAAGCCGAGATGGCATCAATGCTGTGGAAATAGCGCGGGCTGAGCGCCCCGACCTTATATTGATGGATATCCAGCTGCCGGAAGTATCCGGGCTAACTGTCACCCAACATCTCAAGGATGATGCGGAGCTGCACACCATACCCGTGATCGCGGTGACAGCTTTTGCCATGACCGGTGATGAAGAGCGTATCCGCCAGGGTGGCTGCGAGGCATACATATCAAAACCGATATCCGTTCAAAAGTTTTTGGATACGGTTCGCAATTATATTGGCGAGTGATCACGGCCTGCAGGAGGTTCGTGAAAGGTAAAAGGCAGACGCAGTGAGCGCACGTATTTTAATCGTCGATGATATTCCCGCCAATGTGAAGGTGCTCGAAGCACGATTGTTGGCCGAATATTTTCAGGTTTTGTCAGCTTCCAATGGGCCGGACGCCATTGAGTTGTGCGAGAAAGGGCTTTGCGACATCGTTCTGCTGGATGTGATGATGCCAGGCATGGATGGCTTTGAAGTTTGCCAGCGACTGAAAGACAATCCTGCTACCAGGCACATTCCCGTTGTTATGGTGACCGCGCTCGACCAGCCCGATGATCGATTGGAAGGTCTGCGGGTGGGGGCAGATGACTTTCTAACCAAACCAGTGTCTGAACTGGCGCTTATCACGCGGGTTAAGAGTCTGGCGCGCATCAAGCTGCTGACAGATGAGTTACGCATGCGCGTTGATAGCGGTTCGGACTCCGCTGCCATGAACGACATCATCGCGGCCTCTGAAGAGAAGGCAGAGCAGCAAGCCAATATTCTGCTCATTGATGACAACGCCTCGTCCTATGAGAGAATTGTACGATCGCTGGCCAAAGAACATTCGGTCGAAGTGGTCACTCAGAGCCAGGATGCATTGTTCAAGGCCGCCGATGGCGGCCATGACGTGATCATTGTGAGCCTCGCAATCCAGAATAGCGACGCCTTGCGGCTTTGCAGCCAATTGCGGTCACTGGAGCGCACGCGCCAGACCCCGATCATGATCATTACCGGCGAGAACGACGAGGCCCGTCTGATCAGAGGGCTGGATCTCGGCGTCAATGACTATATTCACCGCCCGGTGGACGGCAATGAGATCCTCGCGCGCGTGCGAACCCAAATGCGACGCAAGGCCTTTACCGATGCTCTGCGTAACTCCATGCAAGCCACAGTTGAAATGGCGGTTACCGATGGGCTGACAGGCCTGTTCAATCGCCGTTACTTCGACAGCCATTTGGCAACAATTCTCAACCGTGCCACAGCTCGCAATAAGCCGTTGACGGTGCTTTTGACGGATATTGATCACTTCAAGGCGGTCAATGACACCCACGGGCACCAGGCAGGTGACGATGTGCTCAAAGAATTTGCAGCCCGCGTGAAACGCAACATCAGGACCGTTGATTTGGCGTGTCGCTACGGCGGCGAAGAGTTCGCCATTGTGATGCCGGACACGGATATGGCATTGGCAAAAGTGGTTGCAGAGCGCCTGAGACTCGAGATCGCTTCTCACCCATTCATAATTGATGGCGGACAGCAGCAAATTCCGGTGACCGTAAGCATCGGCCTTGCCTCGCTGGGCGAGAAGCGTGAGAACTCGGATGCGTTGGTGCATCGAGCCGACACAGCCTTGTATGAGGCAAAAAGGAATGGTCGGAACCGCCTGCAGATTGCCGACGCAGCATAGTCGGGGTCAAGCGCAATCAGCGCCGCCATTTGCCCAAGAACGGACGTTGCGACTGACAATAGCTTTGGGCCCATTGCCTGACAACAAGCGGCCAAAAATGGACAGGGTGGTGCCACCGTCTTTGGCTTGGCCCAGAATGACCAAACCGGGAAGGCCCTGCGGATCATTTCGCCTCACGAGGAGCAGTCTCGGTTGCCCGGAGAGCGAATTTAGCTCAGATGACACTCGATAATTGGCGAACGGTTTTCCAGTACCGGCAAGGCATTTTGCCGCCAAGCCGACCAGCTTTGGCATTATAACACCAATCTTTTCATTGCTTTGAACCGAGAAGCTAGTGATTTCTCGCTGATCCGTTTGACATGCGGAAATCATGGCAGAAACTCCCAGTAATAGGCTGATTAAAAATAATTTTCTCATCTGGGAAATAGTAGTCACCCATCCATGCCGGTGCGCACACAGTGCATCGTTAATTTTCTTTGTTACCATTTTTGAGTCGCAAGCCTCTGGGGAGATGGTTTGTCGGCACGGATCGCCTGGGGAAGGGCATCCGTAACACAAAGCGAGCCTGAGGGGGATTGCATGAAACGCAATCTATGGGGACGAGCGTTTGGGCGCTCCATGACGACTTCAACCGCTGTGTTGGCTGTGCTCAGCGTTCTGTTACCGACAAGCGTTTTGGCAGAGGAAACTCTGCTCGTTCGGAAAACGATCCAGTTTGAAGAATGCAAAAGCCGGGTTATGGCCGTGCCAGTTTCACTGGGTGCCTTGCCCGAGCGCGTGTCCATCGTCAGAGACACTGGAGCTGAGTTTCATCTCAAAATAGCAGCGCGCGCGGCTAATCTGGTGATGGCCTGCAACAAGGTCAGTGATCAGATGGAGGTCTATCGCACGACCCCCGGTGACGCACCGCCTGCCAAAAGAGCCGATGTTGCCATGTCATCTGGCTAACAGGTTACCGCCTGAACGTCAGGCGACCTGTGACAGAGCGCTCTCAAACAACAAGCGGCCATCTGTGCCGCCATGCAGTGGTTCAACTAGGTTCTCTGGATGGGGCATCATGCCCATAACATTGCCCATAACATTGGTGATGGCGGCAATGTCCTCGACCGACCCGTTGGGATTGGTTCCATTTGCATAACGAAAAGCCACACCGCCCCTGTCATTGAGGGCTGCTAGCTCATCAGCTTCGGCGAAATAGTTTCCGTCATGGTGGGCAACTGGGCAACTGATCACCTGCCCAAGCTCATATTGCCTGGTGAACCGCGTGTCGGCGTTTGTGACTTGCAATTGAACCTGGCGGCAAACGAAGCGCAAAGACGCGTTGCGCATCAGGGCTCCTGGTAGAAGTCCAGCTTCAATCAATATTTGGAAGCCGTTGCAAACGCCAAGCACTGGCACACCGCGGGCAGCGGCGGCGGCAACTTCGCGCATGACAGGTAGGCGGGCAGCGATTGCGCCGCACCTGAGATAGTCGCCATAGGAGAACCCGCCGGGGACGACGATGAGGTCACAATCGGGCAGGGAGGTGTCGGTTGCCCAGGCTGTCTGGGGGGCATGCCCCGAGACAAGCTCGAGCGCGGCGAGCATGTCACGGTCGCGATTTAAACCGGGCACCAGAATGACGACAGCACGCATGGTTCAGCCCTGAATTTCGATCGAATAGGTTTCGATCACAGTGTTGGCCAACAACGCTTCGCACATGGCTTTGACCTTGGCTTCTGGATCAGCCCCCGCATCATCCAGTTCAATATCAAAAACCTTGCCCTGGCGAACCTGCTCAACGCCGTCATGGCCCATGGAAGACAAGGCGCCCTCAATGGCCTTTCCCTGCGGGTCCAGCACACCGTTTTTCAAAGTAACGATCACACGCGCTTTCATGGTCAACTCTTTTCGTTCTTTCTATTTCACCAGAACAGGTCCGGACGGGCGTGGCTGCTCGTTCTTTTGGATCAAGCCAAGGCGCGTTGCGACCTCGGTATATGCAGTGACCAAGTCGCCAATATCTTCGCGGAAATTGTCTTTATCCAGCTTCTTATTCGTCTCAATGTCCCAAAGGCGGCAGCTATCGGGGGAGATTTCATCGGCTACAATTATGCGCATCATGTCGTTCTCAAACAGTCGCCCACACTCAATCTTGAAGTCGACGAGCTGAATTCCAACGCTCAGAAACATACCCGTAAGGAAATCGTTCACGCGAATGGCCAACGCCATCATGTCGTCAATCTCCTGGGGGTTTGCCCACCCAAAGGCGGTCACATGCTCCTCAGAAACCATTGGATCGTTAAGCTCATCATTTTTGTAATAAAATTCGATGATGGACCGCGGCAAAACCGTGCCGGACTCAAGCCCCAGACGCTTGCAAATCGAGCCAGCGGCAACGTTTCTCACCACAAGTTCAACGGGGATGATCTCGACTTCTCGAATGAGCTGCTCGCGCATGTTGACCCTACGCACAAAGTGCGTGGGGACGCCGATGCGAGACAACCCCTTGAAGATATACTCTGATATACGGTTGTTCAGAACACCTTTGCCGTCAATTACGTCATGCTTTTGGGCGTTGAATGCCGTCGCATCATCTTTGAAAAACTGGATGAGGGTGCCGGGCTCCGGACCTTCGTACAGGATCTTGGCTTTGCCTTCATATATGCGGCGACGTCTTGACATTTGACGTTGGCTCCCGGTCGGAGAATGTATGGCGGCCTGTGTTCACTGGCGCGATAAAGCGTGGCCTAGGCCCTGCATTGGCAAGGCGCAAGGGCATCACCGCCAAAACTGGATGTCACCCACTGTTCACACCCTTGCAACCGCGTGCATCACCCCATACCAACAGCCAGAAGCCCCCACTGACGAGGAGACAGAAAATGGCACTAGAAGATCGCGGCGACGCATTTGAGCGCAAATTTGCCCACGATGCAGAACTGAAGTTCAAGGCTGAAGCCCGGCGCAACAAATTGCTGGGCCTTTGGGCGGCCGGCAAGATGGGCAAAAGCGACGAAGATGCTGCTGAATATGCCAGGGAAGTTGTCCGTGCGGATTTTGAGGAAGCCGGCGACGAAGATGTCTTTCGTAAACTCCGAAGCGACCTGCCTGGTGATGTGACCGACGAAGACATCCGCTCGGCAATGACAGAAAAGATGGTTGAAGCTGTTGAGCAGATTGAGTCGGACGGCGCGGCATGAGCCTGATCCCGATTCAAGGATCAGCGCTGATCTCTGCATGGACTGCTATGCCGGAGCCCTTGATGGCCGAACTCTATGCGGGCACAAGCGCTGATGCTGTTACTCTGGACATGCAGCACGGGCTTGCCGGCCCTGAGTCCGTCATGCGCTGCGTTGGTGCTGTGAAACGTATGGGCAAACCTGCCATCGTGCGGGTGCCGGTGGATGATTGGGCGACTGTCAGCCGATGTTTGGATTTCGGTGCCGATGCGATCATCGCTCCGATGGTCAACACCGCTGAGGACGCGGCCAAATTTGCAGGGGCAGCGAAATATCCACCAGTGGGCGTTCGGTCTTACGGCCCCTCCCGTGCCGTTGCGGTTTCGGGCCACGACAATGCGGCCAGCTATCGCCAGAGGGCCAACTTGGAAACCAAGACAATTGCCATGATTGAGACGGCAACCGCCGTCTCCAATTTGAATGCGATTGTCGGGACTGAAGGCATTGATGCCTTGTTTGTTGGGCCGGCTGATCTGTCATTCAGCCTATCCGGCGGCAGCGAACTCGTGCCCTTTGGCGAAGGCTCCATACAGGCCATTAAGGCGGTTGTTGAGGCAGCTAAGGACCACGGCAAATGGGCTGCAATCTATTGCTACTCTGCAAAGGATGCGAAGCTTGCACGCGGCCTTGGCTTCGATTTGATTGCCCTTGGCAATGATGCGGCCTATGTCGCCAGCGGTCTTGAGGCGATGGTGGGCGAAGCTCGCATCTAATGCGCCTACAAATTGTGCTTTGACCGGTTCAGCCGGTCGAGCTCGTGGCCGTGGCCGCCATCTGGGAGACCTGTCTAATTGCACTGGCAAGGTTTTCGGCAGACTGCGCACCGCTGACGGCGTGTCGACCGTTGAGAATAAAACAAGGTACTCCCTGGACACCCATTGCACTCGCCTGCGCCACCTCGGCTTGGGTCTCCTGTAGGTCTTTCTCAGTGTCCAGCATATCGCGGACGATGTGGGGGTTCATTCCTGCTTCATGCGCCGTGGCCACCAGCACCTCGTGATCGCCAATATTGCCGCCTTCGACAAAGAAGGTCCGAAATAGGGCCTCGACGACTTTGTCTTGCACATCCTGTGAGATGCCGCCTGCCCAGCGTATGAGGCGATGGGCGTCCAGCGTGTTGGGAGATACGGAAATGGCGTCGAAGGCGAAGGGAATATCCTCTTGCTTACCCGCTTCTTCAATTCGGCTGTAGATCTCTTTCGCTCGCTCAGCTCCGCCAAACTTTTCTTCGAGATATAGTCTTCTGTCCTTACCCCTGCGGGGCAGGGTTGCGTCGAGCTGAAACGGCCGCCAACGCACTTCAACATTGTGTTCAGCGGCTACCGTGAGCGCCGCCTCAAGCCGCCGCTTGCCGATATAACACCAAGGGCACATGACGTCTGAAACAACATCGATCGTCACGGCACTTGTCATTGCATCCCCGTTTTGGCCCGCAGCTCCGGTCACTGAGAATTTGCCCACCAGGTTGGTGTTCGATAGCCGTACAGCGGTGTTTTCTCGGGCCAAGCGAGCTTTTCCCAAACGGCAACGCGCTCGCCGGGCAAGTTGTAGAGCGGCACCAACGCAAACTGGCTGATCAAGGCGCGGTCATATGCTCGAACCGCGCTTACGAACTCTTCGCGCGTGCGGGCGGCCAGTAGAGCGTCGATCATCGCATCAACGGCGGGGCTCTTAACTCCAGCAAATGCAAATGTGCCTTCAATGTCAGCCGCCTTGGTCGACCAGCGCCAAATCTGCTCCGCACCCGGCGACAAGCTGGCGGAAAAGCTGGCCATCACGACATCATAATCAAAGCTGGTGCGGCGCTTCTGGAATTGCGCCGAGTCCACCATCTGCAATTCCATTGTGATACCGAGCCTGGCCAACGACTTTTGATAGGCGAGGGCGATACGCTCTTGATCGGCGCTAACCATCAACATGGAGAATTTGAACTGCTCACCATCGGGGCCGATGAGCTTTCTATCACGCAGTTGGTAGCCTTCAGCCTGAAGCGACTGCAAAGCATCCCGCAGGGCGGCACGGTCCAGACCGGAGCCATCATGAACGCGCGGTTTGTAGGTGCCATCCATTACTGCAGCATCCATTTCATCCATGAAAGGTGCCAGCAATGCCTTCTCGGCTTCCGACGCCGGCACACCAAGTGCCGACAGTTCGGAATTCTGCCAGAAGCTGGCAGCGCGGTTGTAAATGCCCGAATAGAGAGTTTTGTTCAGAGCTTCAAAGTCGAGAACATTGGCCAGCGCCTTGCGGACATTCTTGTTCTGAAACATCTCGCGGCGCTGGTTGAAGATAATACCCAGCATTGGCAAGGGGCGCTCCGGCTCAAACAGCACCTTCTCAACACGGCCATCCTGCACCGCTGGAAAATCGTAATTTGTAGCCCATTTGGTGGGGTTACCTTCTGGGTAGATGTCAAAAATACCCTTCTTGAAGGCCTCAAATAGCGTGTTCTGGTCTCGGAAATACTCGATCCTAATGGTATCAAAATTGTCGAAGCCGCGTTTCAATGGCAGGTCTTTGCCCCAATAGTCGTCGCGCTTTTTATACACAATCCGCTCGTTGGGCCTGACTTCGTCGATAAGATATGGACCGGACCCGACTGGCGGCGTCAGTGTGGTTTGATCGAACGTTTCAACATTGGTGGCGTGCTCGGGAAAAATTGGGATCATACCCATGAGCAGTGGTAGTTCGCGATCTGCTTTTTCGTTGAACGTAAAGCGCACGCCATTTGGCTCCACACGCTCAAGTTTGGCCACCTTGCCCATGCGACTGGCGTAAGTCGGGCGACCATGCTCGGCGAGGAGGTTCATCGTGAAGATGACATCTTCAGGCCGTACCGGCTTACCGTCTGAGAATTTGGCCTCCGGGCGGAGTTGAAACTCAATAAACGTCCGGTCGTCATCCACTTCCACCGTTTCCGCCAACAGGCCATAAAGGGTGAAACCTTCATCGCGGCTGCGGAACATAAGGCTTTCCAGCACCGTGTGACCGTAGGCAGAGTCCCAAATGCCCCGGGCGCTGGTGGTCGCGCTTTTGACGATAAATGGGTTCAGGCTGTCGAAAGTGCCACGTACTCCATAAACGATCTCGCCACCCTTTGGGGCATCTGGGTTGGCATAGGGCAGATGCGTGAAACCGGCCGGGACTGCTGGCTCTCCATGCATGGACAAGCCATGGGATGGCTCGGCAGTTGCATTCACCGCCGCAGCGATGGAACTGAGTCCAAAGATCGAGCCTGCAATAAAGGTGCGTATAGCGGCGTACGGGCGCATGGGTTCCCTCGCAAATTTGGCATGTACGATTCTTGTTTGCCACTCCACAAGACCCGCCCTGCTTCGATCCGTCAAATCGAAGCCCGAGTTAATTCGGTATACAGCACGACTTCTCAAAACGACGATGCCGGTTTGCAATGGAGCACAGTAAGGTTATTGAGGGTTGGGTCGTCTTCTCGCCCCAATTACACCGACTAAAGACGTTATCAGCGCTGTTGCGGATGCACATGCTTCGGATAGCAGCGCATACACCGCCAGATATTTTCAGAGTCTCAAGGATACCCATATGGCCCTTCGCACACTTCTAGCCACAGTGCTTGCCGCAGGCGCACTCACCAGCGCTCCTGCCTTCGCGCAGCAAGCGGCACCTCAGGGCTGGTTCAAAACCTGCAACAAAAACGGCGAGACAGAGATTTGCACCGTTCAGCAATTGCGACGCGCCAGCACGGGTCAGCTCGTCACCGGCGTTGCTTTGATTCTCATTGATGGCCCACAAGACGGGCAATTGCTGCAAGTGTCCGTTCCAAGTGGTCGGAGCATCCAGCCTGGGATCGACCTGCAGATCGATGGTGGTGCCGCAACGAAGCTGCCTTACGTTGTATGCGTGCCGGACCGCTGCGTTGCAGAAATGCGCCTGACCAATGAGATGATTGCAAATTTCAAGCGTGGTGGAGAATTGCGCCTGATTTCGACGAATTTCCAGCGCCAGCCTAACCCAGTACCCATGACCTTGGCTGGCTTTACGGCAGCATTCGACGGCCCGCCGCTCGACCAGCAGGATGTGCTGGAAAACCAGAAAAAGCTTCAGGAAGAGCTAGCAGCCAAGGCTGAGGAAGCCCGCAAAGCGCTTGAGGAAGCACAAGAGGCCGCAAAGGCCGAGTGAATCGGCTCAGAATCGAGCCAAAAGGGCCGCCTGTGATCTCAGGCGGCCTTTTTTGTGAGGTTAAGCAAGACTCGAAAAGCGCAAGTTCGCGACATAGCGATCAGTGAAGTGCTGGCGAGCGTTCCTTGTACTGACCGTCTGCCTGCGGCACGAAATCCTCACTTACAGCGGGATGCGCCACCGGTTGGCCGGACTCGTCTGGCTCGAGATTTTGCTCGGACACGTAAGCCATAAAATCCGTGTCTTCGCGGACCGCATAAAGGTGGTAAAATGGCTGATCCTTACGCGGCTTAATTTCGTCGGGGATGGCATCATACCATTCATCGGTGTGATCAAATTCGGGGTCGATGTCGTAGACGACGCCACGGAAACCGAACATTCGGTGGCGAACGACATTGCCTATTGCGTAGCGCGCGCTTTTGCTGTCGACCATGATACACCAAGTTGTGAGAAATGACGTTGTCTAGCGTAAAGCTGATAAGACCAAAAGCCAAGGACAAGCAAGCTGGCTATTACAAGAGCCGATAGCTATAGCAACGTTTTCAACGCATCCACCATTCCAAACAGTGACAGCCAAGCAGAGGCCAAAGGTTGGGGAACCTCATTGACATCGCGGTGCCGCTGTTTGGGTTGATTGCTATCGGCATCGCCTTTGGCAAGATCTTCAAGTCAGCCTCACTTGCGGGCCTCGAGTGGTTGAACATATTCATCATTTATGCGGCCCTGCCGGCTCTTTTCATAAAGCTTGTGGCGCTGGCTCCAATCGAAGACCTGACACGGTTCGACTATGTGGCCGTAACCACCTATGCGACCCTTTTGACATTCGTGATCGGTTTTCTGGTTTTCAGATTTATGAGCAAGGCTAGTGCGCCCCGCTCAATCATCGCGGGCCTCTCCTCAGCCTACGGCAATATTGGCTATCTTGGGCCCGGCGTCATCCTGGCTGCTCTGGGGCCAAAGGGCCTCATTCCGGTTGCCTTGATTATGGTTTTTGAAAACACGCTGCATTTCTTCATCGCACCGTTTGGCATGGCGCTAACTGGCAGATTGCAGGGTAGCTGGTGGCAAATCGCCGGTGGTATCATATGGAAGGTGGTGTCCTTTCCATTCATCGTAGCGTGTTTTGTGGGCGTGGCTATTTCGGCATCAGGCTTGGCGATACCATCTCCCATCGAACGCCTGCTGGACCTATTGGCCGGTGCAGCGGCGCCTTGTGCGCTCTTTGCGATGGGTGTTTCCCTGGCCTTGCGCCCGTTCACCGCATTCAGCGCGCCGACCGCTGCGCTGATTTTCATTAAATTGTTGTTCTATCCGTTCTTAGTGTGGCTTTTGCTCAGCGTAATCGGTGATTTCGAACCCATCTGGATACAGGCGGCGGTGCTGATGGCATGCCTGCCGACGGCCACCAATGTCTTCATCATTGCCCAGCAATATAACACATGGGAAGACGGCGCATCGGGTGTGATGCTGGTTTCCACCATAGCCAGTTTTTTGACCGTGCCTGCGATCCTCTACCTATTTGGGGGGGGCGTTCTGCCTCTGGACCTGTTTCCACCCAGTTGATTTGGAGCGTCAGGCTTTGCGCCGAGCGCCCAGGCCGAGGGCCATGGCTCCCTTGCGCAGAACGGCAGAATTGGCGAGGGCATGGAGCCCGACGCTACGCGCCAGCTGTATCGGCACCGCTTCGGTCAAAAGGGACCTGTTAAGTGCATCCACACCCGCTGTGCGCAAACGCACATCTGCTGCACGGCTGCGATGGAACGCATTGCACACGCCCGCAATATCGAGCGAATTATGCGGTGCCCCCGCAGCGATGAGGGCATCCTTAACGTCGCGAATGCCTAAATTAAGCCCCTGGGCCCCGATGGGCGGAAAGACGTGGGACGCTTCGCCGACCAGCAACACGCCTGAGGCCGCAAACCTGTTGGCGATCATACCGGCAAGGGGGAACGATTGCAGTGGGCGTTCAAGGGTAACTTTGCCCAGCGATGATTGCAGTCGTTTCTCAATTTGGCGGGAGGTGAGGTCCAGCTTTTGCGCCAGCACACGATCCGCCTCCTGAGGTTCAACTACCCAAACAAGGCTTGACCGTTTGCCGGGCATGGGCACCGTTGTGAAGGGCCCGCGGGTCGTGTGAAATTCGGTCGAGACAAAATTGTGCCCACGGGCATGGGAGAACTCACCAACAATGGCAATTTGCGGGTATGACCAATTGCGCACTTCTATGCCCGCAGCCTGGCGCAGCACGGAGTTGCGACCGTCGCCAGCGACCACAAGATCTGCAGTTATCACATTGCCATCTGACAGTTTTAACGTTGGCGGATCTCCAAGCTCAGCGCTCTCGACGCTTGCCTCTACCCGTTTCAGATTTGGCAATCCCATCGTAGCGCTGCCTATTGCTGCCAGTAGGTCTGAATTGAGGAAGTTGATGCCGAACGCATCAATTCCGGCCTCCTTGGCAACAAAGTCCGTGGGCGGCGTGCGCAACAGCCGATTGGTGCCATCGAGCAGGCGCATGATGCGCAACGGGGCACCCTTGCCTTCAAGCAATCGCAACAGACCAAGTTCTTCAAGAAACTGAAGCGAAGGTGTAAGCAAAGCTGTGCTGCGACGGTCAATTCGTGTCGGGGCAGGCGCCAGATGTACGACATCCCAGCCCTTTTGGGCGAAGCCCAGCGCCGACAGGCCACCGGTTAGACCGCCTCCAACAATGGCTATCTGGGTGTGAGATGAATGAGCGTTTTGGGTCATATACCGCACTTACTCGCGCATGGGAGAATTTCAACCACGCAACACACTAGGTCGCACCGCATTGGCACCCCGACCTGTGGGTGCCAGACATCAGGCAGCCAACACCACGCGCAGGGAAACGATCTCAAAGGGTTGCACATCAAGCGTGATTGAGTTGCCATGCCAAGCACACTCGCAAGTGAACTGCTCAAGAAAATCGACGCGTTGCGCAAGGGCTATGCTTTGATCAAACGTGAGCGTTGTGCCTGCTGGTTGGCCATTTGCTTCAAACAAACGCAGTATGAAGCCATTTCCGTCTTCGGCGGGCTTCAATGTTTCAATGATCGTCGCTTTGTTTGAACTGCTCACCAGACGACATTCAGCGAAGTCATTTGAGCCAGTGGGGCCGGCAATGACCAGAGGAACGTTGAGATCATATGCCTCACGGTCGAGCAGGGCTCTGTCGGCATCGGGCAGGGGCAAGAAGCTGTAGGTGAAGGTGTGGAGACCCTGATCGGCCTGTGGGTCGGGATAGGTCGCCGATTTAATGAGTGTGATGCGTATTGTGTCGCCGCGCACATCATATCCGTATTTGCAGTCGTTCAAAACGGCGACGCTGTAATTCTCATCAACCAGCCGCGCCCATTTTTGAGCGGCAACCTCGTAGCGCGCAGCGTCGAAATCACTGTCTCTGGCTGTCCCGCGTTCCATCGTGCCCCACTGGATGTCGAACTGAGCCCTGGGCGCAGCAATGCAGGTGGGAAATGCAGCCTTTAAGAGCGTGTGAGTCTCATGCCAATCCACGCGGGTGGCGAAATCCAGTCGACCGGAGTGGGCTGCGAGGCGAATGTCCTGCACAATTTCGCTGCTACGCCAGCGCCGCGTGACCCGCACGCAGGCGCGAAGGGGACCGGTTTCCACGATCTCAAGCTGGCAGGGCGTGTCAATGCATTCCATACGATCTTCGATGAACGGATCTATATCCCAAGCATCCCAGCAGATCGGTCGATCCTCGAAAGTCTGGAGCACGTTGCCGGCCGCGCCGTCAGCCAATACCGAACGGTTTGCAACTTTGTCGTGGAATTCTATCAAGTTGCCATTTGCGGAGATCCGAGCTCTGACGAACTGGTTCTCCAAGAGTGCAGTCCCGGCATCTAAATGCACCGATAGCAGCGGCCTTTTGGTCTGGTCATGTCCGGCATCGATTTTCACCACCGAATAGGGCTCAAGATTGCTGAAAAATGCGAGCGTCCCACCCTCGACCACTTGCCCTTCACCGCCAATCTCGTCGGGCAAAAGCGCAAGTCTCGGCCCGCCGACCGGAGACAAATTTGCCACCAGCGCATCCGTGCTACCAAGGGCCGAAATAGCGTCGTTTTTGCAGCGCTTCACAATCGCTTCGATCTCGGCATAGTCCTTCCGGGCATCTACAAAAACCTCAGCAACAGAGGTGCCGGTTATGATGTCATGAAAATGGTTCAGGCACAGCAGTTCCCAAGCGCGCTTTAGATCCGGTTGAACACCAGCGATCACGCACAGCGCTTCCGCATTGTGCAGCGCCCATTCTGCCTTTCGGTTGGCGCGTTTGATCCACGCCTGGGAGGTGAGCGTGCCGCGGTGACCCTCCAAATAATGCTCGCCTTTCCAGACAGGCAGCCGGTCGACGCTTTCCTCTATACGTTCCAAAGCCTGCTTTACCGTGCTCATCTGGAAACGAGGCATGCCGGGCATAGCTTGAAATATGCGGGCCTTGGCCAGCAAGTCTTCGGTCGGCCCACCCCCGCCATCACCATAGCCATAGCAAATCGGCAGATCGCGGACCGCGTCCGGAGCGCTGGAACTCGTCCAGGTCCCCAGCACTTCCGGTGCACTCAGATCGCTTTTGTAATTGGTTGGGAAAGGAAGATATTGCACTGGTCGCGGCGTGGTGAGCACGTGGGCAATCACCTGGCTGCCGTCTATCCCCTCCCAAATGTGGCTGGTGGACGGTATCCGGTTTTTCTGGTTCCAGCTGAGCTTGTTGGTCACAAACCACTTCAAGCCAGCGTGGCGCATCAATTGTGGAATCTGGCCAGGAAATCCAAAAGTATCGGGCAACCATAGGGCAGGGGTTTCCACCTGCCCGAATTGCGCTTCAAAGAAACTTCGCCCAAGCATGAGCTGCCGCACCAGCGCTTCGCCACCGGGTATGTTGAGATCGGGCTCGACCCACATCCCGCCCATCACTTCCCAACGACCTTCCTTAACCCGTTGTTTGATCTGTTCGAACAACTGCGGATAATCACGCCGCATATAGTCGTAGAGCTGGGGCTGCGAGTGAGAAAAGCGGAAGTCCGGGTCCGCCTCCATGAGCCGCAACACATTGCTGTAAGTGCGTGCGTTTTTCAGTCGAATTTGAGAGACCGGCCACAAATAGGCAATGTCCATATGCGCATGACCGATGCCGTGCAAAGTCACATCAAGCGGCTCGCCGGCATCGGCAATCTCGTCGCTCAGGAGCTGGTGCGCCTTGGGCAAACTGGCATAAAGCGCGTCACCCAGGGGCGCCCGCGTGTCCAGAGCGATGAACGCCCGGTCGAGGGCTGCCAGAAGCTTTTTCGCCAGCGTGTCGGTTGATTCAAGCGTTTTGGCCACATCAAGAACAACGCTGGCCAATTGATAACACGCCAGCAGTTGCGGGTCGCGCCTTCAAGCTGCCCGGAGAGTGGCATGGGCAGGTCCAGCACAATGGACTCCCGCGCATCCGGCGCG
>JBCBZX010000201.1:0-5744 GCA_039815105.1 Pseudomonadota bacterium | reverse complement strand
GCCGAGTTGGCAGCAATCAATCGTAGAGACCCGGACGAGTACCAGCGCTTGCGCGAAACTCGCCCTCAATAGAAGGAATTAGACAATGGCGGAAGTGCGCCTCTCTGATGTAATCGACATCCAGGTTTTTGATGACCTGCCGGTTAACATCTCCCCAGAAAAAACCCGTGTTTTCGAGAGTGGTATGGTGGTTACCAACCCTTTGCTAACACAGCTTGCCAATAGCCCAGACGATACACCAACGCTGCCGTTCTGGAACGATCTTGGCACTGATGAGCCCAACATCAGCACTGATGACCCATCTGATACGTCAACACCGCTGAAGATCGTTCAGGGCAAGCAGTCTGCTCAGCGGGCTCAGCTTAACCAGTCTTGGTCCGAGATGGATCTGACTAGCGAGTTTGCCATGGGCGGCGATGCCATGACCGTCATTCGCAACCGTGTTGAATCCTATTGGGTAAAGCAGTGGCAGCGGCGGCTGACGGCGTCGGCCCAAGGTATCTTTGCCGATAACGCTGCCAACGATGGCGGCGATATGGTGAACGACATCGCTATTGAAGCTGGTAACTCAGCGACTGCTGCCAACCTCTTCAGCCGCTCCGCGGTGGTTGATACCGCGCTTACCCTTGGTGACAGCCTTGAGGACGTGACAGCTATGGCGGTCCACAGCGTTGTCTACGGCACAATGCTAAAGAACGACGATATCGACTTTGTGGCCGATAGTCAGGGCAACCTAACTATCCCTACCTATCTCGGCAAAGTGGTGATTGTTGATGATGGCATGCCGGTGGTCGCTGGCGGCACCAACGGGTTTAAGTACCTGAGCGTGTTGTTCGGTGGCGGTGCCTTTGGCTTCGGCAATGGCTCACCAAAAGTGCCAACCTCCATCGACCGCAAGGAAGAGGCGGGCAACGGCGCTGGTCAGGAGACGCTTTACAGCCGGCGTAGCTGGTTGCTGCATCCGTTCGGCTTTGAGTTCACCGGCAGCTCTGTCGCTGGCCAGTGCCCTACGCTTGCAGAGTTACGGACGGCCGCGAACTGGAGCCGCGTTATTGAGCGGAAGAACGTTCCTATTGCCTTCCTGCAAACCAACGGGTGATCGACATGACAGACAAGACCGATGAAAAGAAGCCAGCACCAAAGGCTAAGATAGACAAGACCAATGAAGACGGCTTTGTCCCTGGCGCTCCGGTGACGTTCGAAGACATCGTCGCCCAGCGTAAGGCCAAAAAGTAATGGCACTAACCGTTGAAGACGGTACCGGTGTGGCGGGAGCGGAGAGCTATATCTCCGTTGCCGCTGCGTCGACTTACCTCGCAGACCGTGGGTATGAGGCATGGGGCGATACGTCAGACCCGTCACGCGAGCGAGCTTTGCGGCTGGCGACTGATTACATGGCGCAGGCCTACCGCGGGCGCTGGCGTGGTCAGCGTGTCGCGTCCGACCAGCCACTAGACTGGCCACGGCGTCAGATTGTAGCGGATGGCTACTACGTCGAACCGAATTCAATCCCTCAGGACATCCAGAGGGCTTGTGCTTTGTTGGCCCTGCGTTCCCTTGATGGGGATTTAACGCCTGACCTAGCCCGTAAAACGCTGCGTGAGAGCGTTGGTTCTATCGAGGTCGAATACGACGGTGATGAGCGCACAAACCCATACAGGGCCGTAGAGCGGCTGTTGTCGCCCTATCTGATGGGCCTGCCTAATCAGGTTGCGCTCGTTCGATGAGCTTTTACCCCAATTTACAGCAGACAAGCTCGCGGTTGATTAAACAGTTTGGGCAGTCGCTGACTGTAACTCGCGGCTCAGGACCCTTCGACCCGGCCACGGGCACAACGAATGCAGCCGCGGCGGTCACGTTCACCATTAATGCCGTGGTGCTGCCAGCCAGCCAGGGCACTATCGAGGCCTTTGATAACCGCCTAACCGAACAATACCGAGATAAGAGCGTGCGTTTTCTCAATGTGGCCGCCGATAGCCAGGAACCAGAATCAGGTGACCAGGTGGCTCTAGACGGTGCGAATTGGCGGGTGCTTGGTGTCACGCCGCTTAATCCTGCTGGAACGGCGTTATTATACCGAATGGGGCTTGTAAAATTATGAGCGACCTAAAACGCCAGCTTGACCGCGCTTACGAGAAAAAGGTGGTCGACACAGTAGACACCCGGTTTCGCAAGGTGGTGCTGAGCGTGTTTGGCTCCGTCATCCGGGCGACGCCTGTCGATACAGGCCGGGCCCGGGGTAACTGGCAGACAACGCTTGACGCACCGGCGCGAGAGCAAGTCGAGGGCACAACGCCCAGGGTTGGCGAGGCCGATGCTGTGGCCGCCGCGGCCAAGATGGGCAAGGTCGCCTTTGTCTCGAACAATGTGCCGTATATTGGCCGCTTGAACGAAGGCAGCTCGAAGCAAGCGCCTGCCGGGTTTGTTGAGAAGGCTGCCCAGGCCGGGGCCGCCGTTCGATAATGTCATTCAAAGCCGCGCGTAATGCCATCCACGTTGCTATTTCGACGGGCTGGACGGCCTCCGATATTGCCTATGACAATGTGCAGTTTGCGCCGTCAGACCAGGCCTGGATGCGCGTGACCGTTGACGGCAACACGGCCAACCAAGCCAGCCTTGGTCCAGTCGGGCAGCGCCGCATGCGCCGGTTTGGCGTGATCTTCATCCAGGCCTTCACGCTAGTGAACCAAGGCCCGGCAGAAAACGACGATATTCTACAGGCCGCAGCAACGCGGCTCGAAGGACAGCAAATCGCCGGTGACGGCGTGACGGTCCACACCCAAGCAGCCACACCACCGCAAGGCGGGGCCGTCGAGGACGGGTACTGGCAGCGCCGTATCACCATCCCGTTCTATTACGATCAAACAGGAGTTTAACCATGGCCATTGCAGATGGTTCCCGTACGCGACTTGCATTGGTCGCAGAGTCAGTTCTTGGCACGACGCCCACTGACCCCGCCTTTATTTCAGCGGGCTATACAGACCACACCCTAAACATTACGCGCCAATATGTGCGCAGCAACAACAAGCGCCCAGACCGGAATGTCTCATCGGCTGTGCCGGTGAGTGGTGGTGCTGGAGGTGATATCAACGGCGAGTTGATGCATGATGCTTTTACCCATGCGTTGATGGAAAGCGCCCTGTTTAGCACGTTCTCTAGCGATGTAATGGTGAACGGCGTCACCCAGCAGTCGTTTACACTTGAGAGCACATACGAGACTGGGGCTACCGACCAATACCTTCGATATGTTGGGCAGGTTGTTAACAGCCTAGAAATTCAGTGCGCCATAGATCAGATCATCAACGTTCGATTTGGCATGGTTGGGCTTAATGGCTCCACAGACACGGCAGAAATCACGAACGCAACATATGCAGCCGTCGATACGTCTGAGGTTCTCAACTCGGTTGCTGGCTTCGGAAACTTAACCATTGGCGGCGTGACAGGCGCAGATCTGATTGACCTCACGTTGAACATCGACAACGGGGTCGACCCTCGCCGCGCCCTCGGCTCTTTCGGGGCGATTAGCCTGCGTAACGGTCGCTGCACTGTGAGCGGTAGCATGAGCGTCTATTTTGAAGATGCCGCTTTGTTGGGGCTGTTTTTGAACGGCACCAATACAGGGCTGACTTTCACGCTTGGCCAAAACACAGGCGAGAAATACACGTTCAATATTCCGCAGATTAAGGTCACCAACCTAAATCTTGGCGACCCTGGGAATGATCAGGACGTTGTTCAGCAGATTAACTTTGAAGCTGAGTTCGACAGCGGCATCGGCGGCGCCATTCAAATTACCCGAAACGTTACCTAATCACCAACCTGAGACGGTGGCTGGCCTAAGGCTGGCTGCCGCTCTCCCAACTTGCATTAAGGATGTAAGCAATGAGCCTCTATGAGCAATTTAGCACTGACCCGAACCTTGAGTCCGGAGACGGCGTTAACCTGAAGTATGGCAACGATGTGGTCATCACCATTAACCGTGCCGGTGGATCCAACAAGAAGTTTGACAAGATTGCCAACGCCAAAACTCGCCCGTTCCGCCGTCAGCTAGCTAATGGCACTATGGACGAAGACGTTTCGCAGAAGATCCTGAAGGAGTCTTACGCTGAGGCCGTTGTTTTGGGTTGGAAAAACGTCACGGACGCGAAAGGCAAGGCGATGAAGTTCAACAAAGAGAACTTCGTTAAGCTGATGGATGATCTGCCAGACCTTTGGGCTGACATCCAGATCCAGGCCAACACCGCGGCGAACTTCCGCGCCGTTGCCATTGAGGAAGACACAAAAAACTAATTGAAGTCCTGGGCTGGCACATGAAAGCCCAGGGCATGAAATCGCAGTTAGAGGCGCTAGAGCGGGCTGGGAAGACCATACCGCACTTAGATCAGGAGCCGGATTTACCGGATGATTTACAGCCCGTTTTGAGCGGTTTCTTCCGATTGTCGGCTTCTCGAAGCGTCGGCATGGCGCCTAGTGCGATATCGATTGCTGACATGGCCCATTACCATGATCGATTTATTGGCGGCGACGCCGATAGTCTGGACGAGTTTGTGACCATGGTTCAGGCCATGGATGCTCACTGGCTTAGTAAGCAGAAGGCTACTTCCAGACGGCCATCACAAGGGCGAGGACCCAGCCGAGCAGCGTCCAGCCGAAAAACAGGTTGATGACAGTGATTGCTGTTTTGTTTCGGTGCCTGCCTTTGTGAGCAACGATTGCCGGCAGAAAATAAATCGACGCTGCAAGCACCACAACGACCAACGCTATTAAGACATCCATTTTAACAACTCATAGAGGGCATTTTGAGTGACGCTGTAATTCGCATCGCAATTGATAGTCGTGACGCCACTAATGGTGCCCGAACCATCCGGCGAGACCTAGATAGTATTGAGGGCAAAACTAACAACGTCCGCTCAGCAATGTCCAGTCTGGCCAAAGTTGCGGCGGGTGCTTTTGCTTTGGAAACCTTTAGAAGGGCTGCGGTTCAGCTACAGCGTGTCGCTGATGCCGCGACCGTATTAGAGAACAGGATTATAGCCACTGGCACTGCTACAGCTCAGCTTGAAGGTGTCTTCAATCAACTGTCAGATGTTGCAATAGCCACGCGATCAAACTTTCAAGGAACCGTTGAGGTCTTCTCAAGGCTTGCGGTTTCCTCCTCAGAACTCGGAGTATCTCAGCAACAGCTAATCGGTTTTACAAAGTCATTGAACCAAGCCGTACAGCTGTCTGGCGCAAGTGCCATTGAGGCTAATGCCGCATTGATACAGTTGTCTCAGGGCTTGGCATCAGGGACTTTGCGTGGGGATGAACTTCGGTCTGTTCTTGAGCAGCTTCCTATTGTGGCTGACGTTATTGCGCAAGAATTTGGCGTAACTCGTGGAGCCCTGCGTGCGCTTGGTGCTGACGGGGAGATCTCTGCTCAGAGGGTTTTGGCTGCATTCTCGGCAGCTGGAGATGACTTGGAGCAGCGATTTGCTAAGCAGATCTCAACGGTGGCTCAAGAAGCCGAGGTTTTAAATACAGCGTTTGTAAGATTTGCCAGAAATCTAGATGACGTCATTAGGCTAAGCGACCTGTCGACCTCAACACTGCGAGGCCTCACTACAGTTGTTGATGGTCTTAATAGCGCAATTACCACATTCGACACTAATCGCGGGCTTATAGCTCGAACACAAAGAACCATATTCAGTCTTTTGGGACTTTCCGAGGACGCTACATCTCAAGAAATTGCAAAAATCGGTTCGGCT
>JBCBZX010000367.1:0-2901 GCA_039815105.1 Pseudomonadota bacterium | reverse complement strand
TAGCTGCCCACCAGCGTGGTCGCCTCATCGGTGAGGACTTTCTGGTAGGTGCAGGTCTTGAGGAACTTGCCGACCCACAAACCGCCCGTGTAGCGCGCCGCCTTTTTGGTGGGCAGAGTGTGGTTGGTGCCGATGACTTTGTCGCCATAGCTCACATTGGTGCGCGGGCCGAGGAACAAGGCGCCATAGTTGGTCATATTGTGGAGGAAATAGTCTGGGTCTTCCGTCATGACCTGGACATGCTCTGAGGCAATGTCGTCTGCCACAGCAACCATTTCATCGACACTGTCGACCACGATGACTTCGCCATAGTCCCGCCACGCGCGGCCGGCATAGTCAGCCGTTGGCAGGATTTCGAGGAGGCGGTCGACTTCCGCCATGGTCTCGCGGGCCAGTTTTTCAGAGGTGGTGAGCAGCACGGCAGGGCTGTCGGGGCCGTGTTCAGCCTGGCCAAGCAAATCGGTGGCGCAGATTTCTGCATCGACCGTTTCATCGGCGATGATGAGTGTTTCTGTAGGGCCAGCGAATAAGTCGATGCCGACCCGGCCAAACAGCTGCCGCTTGGCTTCCGCCACATAGGCATTGCCCGGGCCAACCAGGACATCCACGGGATTGATAGACTGGGTGCCAATAGCCATAGCGCCCACGGCTTGCACACCGCCCAGGCAGTAGATGTCATCCGCGCCGGCAAGCACTTGGGCTGCCACAATCTTCGGCGCAGGCCCGCCCTCAAACGGCGGCGCGCAGGTAATCACGCGCGGTACGCCGGCCACTTTGGCGGTAATCACCGACATATGGGCGGAGGCTAGCAGTGGATACTTCCCGCCTGGCACATAGCAGCCAGCAGCATTCACGGGCACATTCTTATGACCCAAAATCACGCCTGGCAGTGTTTCGACTTCCACGTCTTTCATGCTGTCGCGCTGTATTTGCGCGAAGTTGCGGACCTGGGTTTGGGCGAATTCAATGTCTTTGAGTTCCCGGTCGGTCAGTTGGTCTAAGCAGGCCTGTTTTTCTTCAGCGGTCAGCAAATAGCTGTCGCGGTCCCAGTTATCGAACTTGGCCGATAGCTCACGCACAGCCGCATCGCCGCGGGTTTCGATGTCTGCGAGAATGCCCTCGACAATGTCACGCACTTTCTTGTCATCACTGCGCCGTACCTCAGCCGTCTTCGCCGTCTTTAAATGCCGGGTCATGGACGAGACCTTTCTCCAATGGTTGTTTCGGCCTACCTTGCGCATCTGCGGCGGACAATCAAGGTGTGTTTGCATTCGAAGTCAAACGCGCCTAACGTCCGACCGTGAGGGTGTATTTTCGCTGGGAAGGTAATGGCAGACTTCGGAGCACTGAATTGGGCAATCGTCCTGGCGTACCTGTTTGGCAATTTGGGCCTTGGGTGGCTGATGAGCCGCCGCGTCAAATCATCCGATGATTACTATTTGGGCGATAGATCAGCGCCATGGTGGGCCATTGGTATTTCCGTGATTGCGACCTATGTGAGCGCCCTGTCGTTCTTGGGGGCGCCGGCCTGGGCTTACGGTGATGGCATGGCGGCCCTTGCCATCCACATCAACTATCCCCTCGTTATTATCGTTGTGATTGCTGTGTTTCTACCGTTTTTTTACAACAGCGGCGTCGCCTCTATTTATGAGTATCTGGAACGCCGCTTTGGGCGGACATCGCGGCTTGTAATGAGCGCCCTTTTTCTCGTCACGCAGGCGATCACCACAGCGTCTATCCTCACGGCTACGGCCATTGTGATCAGCTTTGTAACCGGTCTGCCGACGCTGCAAGCCATCGCCATCATTACCGTGATCGTTCTGATTTATACGCTCCTGGGGGGCATGAATGCTGTCATCTGGACAGATGTTCTGCAGGGCATCATTTTGTTGGTCGGCGCAACCATCGTGTTTGTACAGCTGCTCGAAGTGACCGCGCCTTTCAGCAGTGCCATGTCTGAGCTCGCCGCGGCGGAAAAACTAAACCCCCTGCGCACTGAACTCGATTTCTCCGTCGCGCCGACGGTGTGGGCGGGTGTGTTCGCCATGACGCTTTTCCACATTACCGTCTATGGCGGCAACCAGATGATGGTGCAGCGCGCGCTTGCTGACAAATCGATTGGCGATGCAATGAAAAGCTATCTGATGATGGGCTATGGCGCCTTCTTCATTTACTTCTTTTTCTTTCTGATTGGCGCGCTGCTCTACGTCCATTTTGACGGACGCCCCTTTGAACAGACCAATGAGATCATTTTGGTGTTTGCGGAAAATCTCGCGATCCCAGGACTTATGGGGATCATCACCGCCGCAGTGATGTCGGCCTCGATGTCGACGATGTCGTCAGCGCTCAATTCACTCTCGACCGTATCCGTTATTGACTTTTACCGCCGGCTTTATCGGCAAGATGCAAGTGAAGAGCATTATTTGGCGGCGTCGCGGGTTTTCACCTTCATTTGGGCACTTGCCATCATTCCAATTGCCCTGTCGTTTTTGTCGTCTGGGGGATCGATTCTAGAGACACTCACGGCCGTCGGCTCTTACCTTGTTGGTTCTAAGCTCGCCATGTTTGGCCTTGGTTTCTTTTCAAAACACACAACAGAGCGTGGTCTTCTCATAGGCGTCGTCGCGGGCTTTTTGGCGCTCTTTGTTGTAGTGCAAGGTATTCCAGGAACGAACATTGCGCCTGCTAACATCGCATGGCCTTGGTATGTGGTCGTCGGGGGCGGCGTGAACATTGTGGTTGGCTGGAGCGCCAGCTTGCTGCTGGATGGCAAGCAGCCAAAGTGGCACCCAGAAACGATACCAGGTCAACGCGCGGCTTTTGAAGCGGGTGATCGCCCCATTATTGGAGAGGACGGATGGTATTTTCTGCCTGGCCGGGTTGAAAAAGCCGCTTGGCCAC
>JBCBZX010000309.1:0-3711 GCA_039815105.1 Pseudomonadota bacterium | reverse complement strand
GTCCTGCGCCCCCGCATTGCGGACTGCATTGATGCCATCCACAAGAGTCTGGTCTCTGAGGCAGGATTCGAAGGTCTGCTGATCCATTCCGGACAGTTTTGCAATGTCGAACAGCGCCTGTTTGGGGTTGTCGGACCGAGCCCAGGCACGCTGGCGTTGATAAAGCACGCTCAACATGGGGTAATAGCCATCATTGGGCGCACAACGGGCGAGCATGAAAGCGGCGAGAGCCAGATTGTCAAACGGGAACTCCCGGTGGGTGAACCGGATTTTGCCCGTGTCGACATATTTCTCTTTGATCTCGCCAAAAACCTGATTGTGAAACGTCGCGCAGTGCGGGCAGGTGGCGGACGCATATTCAACAATTGTCACCTTGGCGTCCTCAGGGCCGATCCATTTGTCTTCCAGGGGAGCGGTCTCGACCAGCTTGTCAAAATCCACGCTGCCGGACGCTGTCTGCGCCTCGGACTCCGTACATGCGGTCAACGCCAGACCGGCAGCGGCGGTGCCCATGAGCGTAACAGCTCTGCGGCGGGTGAGGCTTGGGTTTGAAAGCAATTGGGTCATGAAAGGGTCCTGAAAACTCTGAGGGCTTGTGCGGGAGTGCTCCACTTGTGTTCTACATGCCAAATGGGCGGCCATGCGGCAACGCGGTGCGACGTTTCAGCGATAAACGTCTTGTGATCAATTCTTCCCGGCGCGTATGGCAGCACCAAGCCGTGCTAGAGCCTCCTTTAAAGGCCCCTCTGGCATATCCGAAATTTCGTCGCGCACTTTCGCTATCGCAGCCGGAGATGGCGGCACGCCCCGCTGCCTGCGGGCGTCAGACAGGCCAATGCCGCACGCACCTGCCTTTTGCTCAATTTTCAACTTCGCAATCGCATGAAAACCGAGAAAAACATTGATCCGCCCACGCAGCACGGTCGAATCCGCTTCGATAAACAAGGCCCGCATGGGTTCGCACGCCAGCACAAGTGTTCCGGGGCGAAAGGGCTCGTTGCCCCCGGCTCGGCCATATTTTCCAGAACTGGGCCAGTCGATCCGCAGAGGCTCCGTACACTTTGCGACATCCTCCCCAACCACCTCTGGCCATGCCAGCCGCAAATTGGTGTGCATACCCACGCGCTTGCCGATAACCGGCTCCAACACGCCAGGCGCAAGGTCCCGCAGCGCCTTCGCACGGGTCTGTTGAACAGGTCGCGTGCGGTTGAAGCGAGGCATTTGGTTTCTGGGCGAGCGCATGGCGCCATTGTGCCACGGCCCCGACCTTGAGGAAACATATTTGAACGCTTGCAACCCATCGCAGGCTTGGGCACCCAACAGCTATGACGACGAGCCCGAATCCTGATGATTTGTTGCAATGGTATGACGCAAGCGCGCGCGCCTTGCCCTGGCGCATGCCGCCCGCGCGGTCCAAGGCTGGTGAAAAGCCCGACCCATACCGGGTTTGGCTGTCGGAGATCATGCTGCAACAGACCACTGTGGCGGCCGTCAATGATTATTTTCTAAAATTCACTGACCGATGGCCAACTGTGGCCGATCTGGCGCAAGCACCGGTTGATGATGTCATGGCCGCGTGGGCGGGGCTGGGCTATTATTCCCGAGCGCGCAACTTGCATAAATGTGCACAGACGGTCGTGGCGGAACTTGGTGGCAGGTTTCCGCAGACTGCTGACGAGCTGGTGAAGTTACCCGGCATCGGCCCCTACACTTCGGCCGCCATCGCCTCAATCGCCTTTGGCGAGGCGGTGCCGGTGGTGGATGGCAATATTGAGCGGGTCATCAGCCGCATCGCCTGTATTGATACGCCGCTGCCCGCCGCAAAGGTGGATATCAAAGACGCCTTGATCCCCCTCGTGCCGACAGATCGCCCGGGCGACTTTGCTCAGGCCTTGATGGATCTGGGCGCCACCATTTGCACGCCGAAACGCCCGGCCTGTGCCATTTGCGTTTGGCGGGACGATTGCAAGGCCCGGGCAAAGGACGACCCAGAGCGCTTGCCGGTGAAAGCACCCAAGAAGGCAAAACCAACGCGGCGTGGCGCAGCCTACATCATCAGAGATGGTGCGGGCTCTGTTTGGGTGGAGAAAAGGCCCGCCAAGGGGCTTCTAGGCGGTATGACGCAGGTGCCCACAACGAATTGGAACTCGCGGCAGGATGGGATCGCCAACGAGAGCGGCAGCCCGATTGAGAGCGTGTACCGCCACCGTGGCATGGCCCGACACACCTTCACGCACTTCCACCTCGAGCTAGAAATTTATGAAACCGTCATAGACCCGGTGGATATAGGGGCTCCCACCCAAAATGGCCGTTGGGCAGCGATCGCAAAGTTGGGCAACGAAGCCCTACCAACGCTGATGATGAAGGCCATTGAAATCGCCATGCCGGAAACCTTCAAAGCCAAGCCACCGGTTGCGAAGTCACGGGCAGGCAATTCGGCCAAAACAAAGAGGTCCAAATGACCACCATTCGCCACATCGTATACGACATCGGCAAGGTCCTTATCCGCTACGACCCACAGAGAGCCTATCTCGACCTCATCCCGGATGCTGAGAAGCGGGCATGGTTTCTATCCAATGTCTGCACCAATGACTGGAATCTTGAGCAGGACCGAGGTCGCCCCTGGGTGGATGCGGAAGCAAAGCTGATCGCACAGCACCCGCAATGGGAGACCGAAATCCGAGCGTTCCGCAGCAATTGGCACATGATGGTGCATGACCGCATCGCTGACTCCGTGGCCCTGTTCGAAGGACTGCTTGATGCGGGTCATGATGTGACGCTGCTTACCAACTTCGCCTCCGACACGTTTCGGCAGGCACAAGACATGTTCCCGTTTCTCAAACACGCACGCGGCGTCACCGTTTCGGGCGATGTAAAGCTCATCAAGCCGGACCACGCGATCTATGATCTGCACGCCAAAACGTTCGATCTTGACCCAGCCGCCACAATTTTCATCGATGACAGCCTTCCCAATGTGCAGGCGGCACGCGACGCAGGGTGGCGCTCCGAACAGTTCACCGATACGCCGACATGGCGGGCCGCGCTTGCCCGCTATGGTGTTCAACTGAGCTAGAAAGACCCTGACATGGCCAGGCTGACGTTTGGACATTGGGATGCCAAACCTGACCACCATTCCGTTTGGGAAGATGCGCTGGGCATTTTCACCGGCGTGGTGCTGGTGGCACTGTCACTGACCATTTACCGCGAACTGGGCATGGTGACCGGCGGCGTGGCCGGCATGGCGCTTATCGCAAGCTACGCCACGGGCTGGCCCGCAGGCGTGCTGTTTTTCTGCCTCAACCTGCCGTTTTACGGCCTGGCAATTCTGCGCATGGGCTGGGCCTTCACCCTCAAGACATTTGCTGGGGTCGCGGCCCTTTCCATACTTGTGGACCTGTCGCCACGGCTCATCAATTTTGAGAGCATAGACCCAATTGCCGCCATGGTTCTGGCGGGCCTGCTGTTGGGGTTTGGCCTTCTTGCCCTGTTTCGCCACCGGGCCAGCCTGGGAGGTGTCGGCATTCTGGCGCTCTATCTGCAAGACCGTTTCCACTGGCGCGCCGGCCTCACACAATTGGTCATCGACCTATGCATCCTGGCGACGGCCGTCTTTGTGGTGGAACCCTATCTTCTAGCCCTGTCGGTTGGCAGTGCCGTGTTGCTCAACGGCTTCCTGGCCATCAACCACAGAGAAGATCGGTACATCGCCCG
>JBCBZX010000412.1:0-2315 GCA_039815105.1 Pseudomonadota bacterium | reverse complement strand
CATCCCGTCACATCCCGCCCGCAGGATATCTCCCGCATGGGCATGTTTTAGCCCGCCAATTGCCACGGTAGGCGCTCGCGCCAAGCCCGCCATATGTGCCAGGCCATCGAGGCCAATGGTTGGCTTGTGATCAAATTTTGTAGACGTCGGGAACACTGTGCCAAGGCCAAGGTAATCTACGAGATCCGGGTCCGCCTTTGCGGCCTGTTCTGGCGTCTCACAGGAAAGGCCGATGATCATGCCTGGGCCCAATCGCTGGCGCGCGATGGCAGGAGCGGCGTCATCCTGACCAATATGGACGCCGTCCACACCGGCTGCGATTGCAGCCTCAAGATCATCGTTGACAACAAGCGGAACACCCGCACCAGACAAAACGGTTTTCAGTGCGCGCGCCGCGGCGATGCGGTCACGGGTCGACGCATTCTTGTCGCGCAGTTGAACGAAGCTTACACCTCCGCGAACAGCGGCGGTCACTGTCTCGACCAAAGCCGGACCTGGACAAAGCGCGGGGTCGGTAACGAGGTACACCCGAAGAGTTTGAGGATTTAGCGCCATGAGACCCGCGTATCCGCCAGGTCGCCAGGTTTCAGGGTGTGAAGCGAATCCAGGAATGCCATAGAGAAACTGCCGGGCCCCGTCGCATCGGTTGCCGCGCGCTCGCCGGCTTCGGCGAAATGGACGAAGGCAGCCACAGTCGCCTCAAGGCTCGGTGTTACAGCGGCATAGGCTCCCACCAGCGCGGTCAACGAGCATCCTAAGGCGGTCACCTTCGGCATCAGGTCTGAACCGCCAGTCACATGGGCGCTGCGTGTGCCGTCTGTGATGAAATCGACAGGACCAGACACTGCCACAACACAGCCATGGTGTTCGGCGAGCGCCAGAGCGGAGCTTTGAGCATCGTTAACGCTATCGCCGCTGTCTGCCCCTTTGCCTGATCCAGTCCGCCCAGCAAGCGAAATGATCTCAGATGCATTTCCCCTTACAATTGTGGGTTTCAACGCGAGTAGGTCTTGTGCAACTTCGCTGCGATAGGGTGTCGCAAAATGGGCCACAGGGTCCAGCACCCACGGCACATTAGCGGAATTCGCCGCTAAGGCAGCGGCTTTCATGCTGCCCACCCATGGGGCGGATAACGTCCCGATATTGATCGTGACCGCTCCTGCGATCGGGGCGAAATCCGTAACCTCTTCCGGTGCATGGATCATGGCGGGTGACGCACCAGTCGCCAATGTCACGTTCGCGGCAATATTCATCGCGACGTAGTTGGTGATGCAATGCACGAGGGGTGCTTGCGCACGCAACGCCTCCAAGGCAGCATTGGGTGTCATACAGTCTTTCCTTTTCTAAACGACCGGAAAGACGCAGCAAACCTGTTGGGTTTGGAATTGCCTCCCTCCGCCGGCATTACCCGGTTCAGGTTCAAAGGGTGCATCTCAGCCTTTCGGCGCCCCTGACAGGAATATGCATAACTTATTAAGAGACGAGGTCAATCACCAAGGAGATTGCCGAGGTTAACATCAAGCCGACATTCGAGCCGTACGTAGCATCGGTCATTCTGGGCTCTTTGGTAGCCTTCACCGCTATCGGCGTGAACAGGGGCATGACAAGTATTCTGAATTTCGGCCAGCTTTAATGTAATGGTCAACTTCGCCTGACGCCCCACGGCTGGAGTTGTCATGCGACACATAGTTTTACCATTGCGTGCTAGCTAACACGTTGTTTTTTGGAGTGTGAACTTCTGGACCACACACCGACTTTGCCATTTGCGACTCAAATGTCTTCCATGAGGTAGGGCCGTCGTTCAATCAGCGCGCAAAGAAAGTTGGCTGGGAGCCCATCTTGCAGTCTTGCTGCGTTGAAGCGAAGGTCAGCTCCGGTGGTTTGAGAACGACAGTGGGCAGACTATGCTGGAATTACTCGCGACGACATTTATGGCTGGATTGCTATAGGCTTTTATCCTTGGTCCGGCGACCCTTGCAATTTCGGCCATCATTGGTGTCTCGCAGGCTGGCCCTTTGCTGTTCGATTTTTTTGGGACTCGCTTGTGGCGCATATCTCATTTGGCTTGGGAAAAAAGCGCTCCGTAGTGAAAGCGCAAAGGCAGGAGCTGTCGTCGATGTGCCCTGGAAATCGGGGTTTATTTTCGGGTTCACAAATCCCAAGGCCTATCCATTTGCGCTTGCGATGTTCACGACTGTTTTCGCTCGATTTGAAGATGTGATGACCTTTCAGAACGCTGTCCCGCTCGTCCTGGCAGCATTTCTGGGGTTCTGCGTTGCAACGCTTGGCGTGGTCTTCTGGACAGGGCTTCCCGT
>JBCBZX010000270.1:0-4186 GCA_039815105.1 Pseudomonadota bacterium | reverse complement strand
GTCGTCATCGCCCTCATCGGTCACCACATCTTCGGCGCCTGCTTCGATGGCGTGCTCCATCATGGTGTCGGCATCTGCCACCGCAAGCGGGTAGGCAATCTCGCCCACCCGATCAAACATGAATGAAACCGAGCCGGTCTCTGCCATTTGGCCACCATTCTTGGTGAAACAGGCGCGAATGTTGGAGGCTGAGCGATTGCGATTGTCCGTCAGCGCCTCAACGATGACCGCCACGCCGCCGGGGCCATACCCCTCATAGCGAATCTCTTCGTAGTCTTCACCGTCGCCGCCAGAGCCCTTGGTGATGGCGCGCTGTATATTATCCTTGGGCATGGATTGGCCCTTGGCATTCTGTATAGCCAGGCGCAGGCGCGGGTTCATGTCGGGATCGATGGTGCCGCCACCCATTTTCACCGCTACGGTGATCTCCTTGGACAGGCGCGAAAAGGCTTTGGCACGCTGGGCATCCTGGCGACCTTTGCGGTGCATGATATTCTTGAATTTTGAGTGGCCAGCCATGGAACCTCCGGCAATATGTGAGCGGTCTGCCCACAATTCGGGCGTGCGTTTGTGGCGCTTATAGTGCGCTGCCTCCAGCCGGGTCCAGCCCCGCCAGCGGCTCAACGCTCGGAGCCCTTGCCAATGTGGGCACCTGCACCACCTGTTTTAGCAGAAACAACCGCCTAAACTCCCAGGAGCCGGCCCATGCGTTTCACCAAATTTGTCGAGGCCGGCCCATCCATGGTCGCCGTCGCACTGGCGGCCATGATCATATGCGTGGCCCCCGGCTTTGCTGACACATTGTTCCCGGAGCCAGATGAAAATGCCCAGGGAAATGAACCATTCTCAACCTGCATCGCGCTTGCACAAGACTTGAATCGCAACTTGCCCGTTCAGTTCGCGAGCCTGGTCGTACCCGCCTCTTCGCTGGATCAGGAGGTTACGATTCAGTTCTCGGGCCATTCGACATATGTGATCGAAACACCGGCGGGCGTGAGAATCGCAACCGACTATGCCGGATTTGCCGTGGGGCGCACGCCGGACATTGTGACCATGAACAATGCGCACTCAAGCCATTACACCATGATAGACAATCCAGACATCGACCACATGCTGCCCGGCTGGGGGAAGAGCGAAAGCGAACCGGCACGACACCGCCGCGAGTACAAGGATGTGTTTGTGCGCAATGTCACCACAGATATCTCGCGCTTTGGCGAGTTTCGGGCGGATGGCAACTCGGTTTTCATATTTGAAGTGGCTGGATTGTGCATCGGGCATTTGGGGCATTTGCACCACCGGCTGACCGAGACACATTTCGCAGAGATCGGTCGGCTCGATATCGTAATGGTGCCGATCGATGGCGGCTTGACCATGGCCCAAACCGGCATGGCGGCCATGGTGGATAGGTTCAAAAGCCGCATCGTGCTGCCCATGCACAGGCGCGGCAATTCGGTGGAAAGTTTTACGGCCCTGCTACCCGATTTTGAGGCGCGCTACTTGCGCGATCGTGAGATCAGAGTTTCGGCCCGCACACTGCCGGACGCGCCAACAATTATGATATTGCCTAATCTTTAGGGTCGCGCGCTCCTTTGAACGTAGGTGGACGCTCATGGAGGCCACCAAGATGTAGCGTTGGAGTATGGATGTTGAGATGACCGTTGAACCTCCCTCACCGACCCCACCTTTGCCGTGGTATGGCAGTTGCCAATGCGGACAAGTACGCATCACGCTCCACCAGGCGCCGCTCACATTATATGCCTGCCACTGCCTGGACTGTCAGAAACAGTCGTCAAGTGCATTTGGCATGTCCATGCGGGTGCGGCGTGCAGCATTGGTGCTGGAAGGCGATGTGGCGGTTCGCAAACGCGATGTCGGAAAGAGCAATGAGGTGCACGGACATTTCTGCCCCAGTTGCGGCTGCCGCATAATGCATTCGCGCCCATCAAATGGTGAAACGGTCAACATCAAAGCCGGGATTTTGGACGACACATCACATCTACAAGTTGCCGGTCATTTGTGGGTCAGCCGAAAGCAGCCATGGGTGCAGTTGGACCCATCATTGCCAAGCTATGACAAGCAGCCTGCTGACTATTGCGAATTGATTGAGCGCTACAAAAGCATTTCATCTTGAGTTGTTCGGCTGTTTTGACACATGCACACCGTGCGTTGTTGCCGCAGGGAGTTAACGAACTGTTTACCACCAGGGCTGACACTCTAGGTCATTGTTAGGGCCCGATTGTGACTTCAACAAAGCGCAGTCGGCACGGGGAGGAAACACGAACTCGAACGGAGGTCACCATGACCAGAACTCTTTCGACTACCTGTTTCAGTGTTTTACTATCGTTATTGCTGGCCTCCGGGGTGGCCGGCGCTGCTGACATGTCGGCATCTGCCACAACGCCCAGCGAGCCCATCGCCAAAACCTTGCAGCCCATCACGGGGCACCCGCTAACACATTTGGCAAGCAAGGGCGCTCTGGACATTTCCACCACCGCAGCCATCATCGCGCCGCGCAAACGCATCGTCGACCCACGCACATCTGAATTGCTGCAAACATTGATCGGCGCAAAGACTGCCCGCACCGGCAAGCGCATCGAAAAACAACTCATGACCCATTGGCGCAAACCGCCCAGCAGCGAAGCCGCCCGCCTGTACCGGGCTGCAAACCGTGTTGGCGATATGGGGGACATGGGGATGGCCGTCACCATGTTTGACCTGTTGGAAGTGAAAGCCCCGAATTGGCCTGAGGTTTACGCGCAGAGGGCATATTTCAAATATCGCATGGGCCGTTACAAATCAGCCCTTAAGGATATCGAAGCGGCACTTGAGCTGCAGCCTGCACATTTCGTTGCGCTGTCCGGGAAATTCTACACGCTGGTGGCATTGCGTAGACCTGCGGAGGCCCAGGAAGCACTGGAGCTGGCCGTGGCCATCCATCCTTGGATCAGCGAACGGAAGCTGCTGGAGAAAATGCAAACCAACAGCACAAGCCTGTGACCCTGATGGCGGCATTTGAGAACAGAGCTCTGCCATTGAATTGAAGCGATGACTGCCCCACCCACCGGCAGATCCATCACCATAAATCGGCATCGGTGCATAGCGCCGGTGCCGATTTGCGTTCCGGCCAGAGGAGGAAGTCCAGCATGACGCCCAGGAGCAATTCGACCAATTACCACCTTGTGGGGTAAAGTGGCGTCCCATATTGGCTCTTTGAAAGCGCCCCAAGCCACTTTAGTGAAACACTCACCCATCGCAGGCTGGCCTGAACACAAAACATATCGAGACAATCCATGGATCTTTACCGCGACTACCTCACCGAAATTGAAAGTCGCAAGCAAGAGGATTTGAGCCCCAAGCCAATTGATGATGCCGGGCTCGCTTCTGATCTGATTTCGATCATCAAAGATGATAGCAATGAGCATCGCAAGGATGCTCTGAACTTTCTCATTTACAACACGCTTCCGGGCACCACGAGTTCGGCTGGTGTAAAAGCAGAATTTCTCAAGGACGTGATCCTTGGCACCGTAAATGTCGAAGAGATCAGCGCATCTTTCGCATTCGAACTGCTCTCCCACATGAAGGGTGGCCCGTCGGTGAAGGCACTGCTCGATTTGGCGCTGGGCGATGATGCGGCTATCGCGCAGGACGCTGCCGAAGTGCTCAAGACCCAGGTCTTCCTATATGATGCGGACACCGACCGGCTGCAAAAGGCTCATCAGGACGGCAATGCCATCGCCAAGGATATCTTGCAGAGCTACGCGGACGCCGAGTTCTTCACCAAGCTTCCAGACATTGAGGAAGAAGTTGAGGTGGTCGCCTACATTGCGGCCGAAGGCGATATCTCAACCGATTTGCTTTCTCCGGGCAATCAAGCCCACTCCCGCGCTGACCGTGAGCTTCACGGCAAGTGCATGATGTCCGAGACAGCTCAGAAGGAAATTCAGGCCCTCAAGCTTCAGCATCCTGGCAAACGGGTCATGCTTATCGCAGAAAAAGGCACCATGGGCGTTGGCTCATCGCGCATGTCCGGCGTCAACAATGTCGCTCTGTGGACTGGTACACAGGCCAGCCCCTATGTGCCATTTGTCAACATTGCACCGGTTGTGGCTGGCACCAATGGTATCTCACCCATCTTCCTGACCACCGTCGGCGTGACTGGCGGCATCGGCGTTGACCTGAAAAACTG
>JBCBZX010000338.1:0-3266 GCA_039815105.1 Pseudomonadota bacterium | reverse complement strand
GTTAAGTTCTTAATGGTGCAGCTCATTAGTGATACGGGTGAGCCCCTACCAGATTACGAAGTGGCGGCTGATGTGGTCACAGCCGCCTTGTGGGCCTCAGAGCCCTTGCCGCCATGATTGCCGTCCTCGATATATTTCTTGGCATTGTCCCATGCTCCGCCGCCGGAGGTCATAGATATCGCCACAAAAAGGCCCGTGACAATCACGCCAAGCAACATCGCACCGACCGCAGCCAAGGCCGCCGCTGCGCCTGCGATCCACCAGATCAGCAAGAACAAGACAATGGGTGACAGCACTGGCAACATTGACGGCACGATCATTTCTTTGATCGCCGCCGTGGTCAGAATATCGACCGCTTTGCCGTAATTCGGCTTCGACGTGCCTTCCATAATGCCAGGATCATTTTTGAACTGGCTGCGGACTTCTTCGACAACCGCTTGCGCAGCCCGACCAACGGCCATCATAGACATGCCGCCGAACAGGAATGGAAGCAATCCGCCGAACAGCAAACCAACCACAACATATGGATTGGCGATTGAGAAATTCACAACACCGATACCGTCAAAGAAGCTGCCTTCCGCGGCATTTGCCGTGAAGTATTTCAGGTCCTCATTATAGGCTGCGAACAGCACCAGGGCGCCGAGGCCGGCAGAGCCGATCGCGTAACCTTTGGTGACCGCTTTGGTGGTGTTACCGACCGCATCCAAGGCGTCGGTAGTGTCGCGCACAGAGCTGGGCAGTTCCGCCATTTCGGCAATCCCGCCAGCATTGTCGGTCACAGGACCAAACGCATCGAGCGCAACAATCATACCGGCCAGCGCCAACATGGTTGTGGTCGCAATCGCAATCCCGAACAGACCAGCCAGGTTAAAGGTCAGGATGATGCCCGCCATAATCGTAATCGCTGGCAATGCTGTGGATTCAAGCGAAACCGCCAAACCCTGGATCACATTGGTACCGTGTCCGGATGTTGAGGCTTCAGCGACTGACTTCACCGGACGATAATCGACGCCGGTATAGTATTCCGTCACAACCACAATCAATGCCGTGACCACGAGGCCTGCGACGCCGCAATAGAACAGGTCGAGGCCTGTCACGACGGCTGCACCTGTGCCCTCAGCGTTCAACAAGCCGAACGCTGCGCCAGCACCGGCAAGCTCGCCAAATCCGTTTGGCAGCGCGTATTGCACGGCGATGGCAAGTCCAACGACCGTGATGAGCCCGGTTGCGATCAAGCCTTTATAGAGCGCCCCCATAATATTGGTGGATCCTTTGCCCAGGCGTACGAAGAATGTACCGATCACCGAAGCGAAAATACACACTGCGCAAATGGCCAGCGGGAATAGCATGATGCTGCTGAGATAGTCGGTGCCGGCAAAGTAAATTGCGCTGAGCACCATGGTCGCAACAATCGTCACAGCATAGGTTTCGAACAGGTCGGCCGCCATACCGGCGCAATCACCGACATTATCGCCAACATTGTCTGCAATGGTCGCAGCGTTGCGCGGGTCATCCTCAGGAATACCGGCTTCGACTTTACCAACCATGTCGCCGCCAACGTCTGCACCTTTGGTGAAAATACCGCCGCCGAGGCGGGCGAAGATCGAGATCAAAGAGGCGCCAAAGCCAAGTGCGACTAGGCCGTCAACGACTTTGCGGCTGCCTTCGTCATAGCCGACGCCGCCAACCAGCAGGCCGTAATATGCTGTAACGCCGAGCAGAGCCAAGCCAACCACGAGCAATCCGGTCACGGCGCCTGACTTGAATGCCATTGAGAGGCCGTCTTGCAAGGAAACACTCGCCGCTTGCGTCGTCCGCACGTTTGCCTGGACCGACACTTTCATGCCGATAAAGCCGGCTGCGCCTGACAGAACCGCGCCAATGACAAATCCGAGCGGAACTTCCCAATTCCGGAACAGAATGGCCAACACAATAACAACGCCAACGCCTACATAGGCGATCGTTGTGTATTGGCGTTTCAAATAGGCGTTCGCGCCTTCTTGAATCGCCTCGGCGATTTCTTTCATGCGGTCATTGCCCGCATCTGCCTTCATAATGGACTGACTTTGTAGCCAGCCAAAGCCAATCGCGAGCACAGCCGCGACGATGGCTATCCAAAACCAAAGGGTCATATTTGACCTACCTCCCTAAATTTACGGAGCACTCCTCGCCCCGATATTCTTGTTTGTGGTGTATGACTGCAACAGCCACAGCGCCTTCGCAAGGGTTATCCCGCTCAGCGCGAATACGAATTCTACAATTAGTCTAATGCTCAAACCCAAGGGTTGAGGGAGTGTTAACGATATCGCCGCGATGCGTTACGCGCAGCCCGGGCTGGGACGAGAGGTTTCCGATCGCCGTGAATCCGGGGACCACGAGGTCTTGATTCGCGCTAATCAGCACACAATAGTCGTCACCTGATGTGCATTGCCGGATAATTTCTTCAATATTTTCAGATGCCTGCGCCACGGGCACATCGTCAAGTTGAATATCCGCGCCGCACCCAGACGCCTCTGCCAGCCGAGTGACATCGAGCAATAACCCGTCGGAGATATCCATGCTCGCACTCGCAAAATTGGCGACCGTTTTGGCGACCGCGAGCGAACCGATTTGCGGAATACGATAGCGCTCGACACGATCCGACGGCCCGGCCCTTTTTGCAGCTTGCAGGCACAAGCCGCCCCATCCGATTTCGCCATTGATCAACAAGGATTGCCCGGCTTTGCCGCCAGACCGACGAACGGGAGCGTCAGTGATGCACCGACCAGTCAGCGTCATTGTCAGCGTCAGCGGCCCGTCCGTACCGACCAAATCACCGCCGATCAAAGCGATCTCGAATGCGTCGAGATCCTGAGCCAGGCCGCTTATCAGCGCGCCAAACTCAGCTTCCGTCCGATCAGATGGCCACGCGATCGACAACAGCGCCTCCACGGGTTCGGCACCTTTTGCGATCACGTCTGAAGCGTTTACACGCACCAGCTTGCGACCGACCGTCTCGAGAGGGTCATCAGTCAGAAAATGGCGGCTCTGAACCATCGTATCCATAGTCACGATGGTCGCTCCGGTCGCCGCTAGCAGAGCAACATCATCGCGCAAACTGGCCGCCCCGGGCGCAGTTACGAGCGGTGCAATATAGCGTGTGATCCAGTCAGAGCAGCACGTCGTCGAACGGCGGCCCTTCGCTCTGCGTGGGTGCTTTAGGCTCAGGGCGGCCCGAGAGCCGAGCGATCAGGGTGTCGAGGAGCGGCATCATGCGTCGTCGGTGC
>JBCBZX010000433.1:0-2059 GCA_039815105.1 Pseudomonadota bacterium | reverse complement strand
CCTGGGTTTCCAATGTGCCCACAGTCAACTGACTGGGAGAAATTTCAACGCGATCCCGAGACGGCTCCAGCAACATCACAATGTCCGGAGCCGATATCGCCTTGTCGGGCTCATCTTCGATTTTCAAGACATTTTGAGGCAGGGAAAGACGCAACTCGCCACCGTCACCCTGCGCCATGGGCAGGCTCACGGCTCCCGACATGGGGCCTGTTATGAAGACGGCGGGCGGGCGGTTGTTCGACCGATCGGGGAAGAGGTCCGCTGCTTCATCAACCTCGAACCGGGCCTGAACTTGCTTCGCGTCCACCGAAGCAGCCAATGGAATTGTCACCGGTCTATCGGCGACGCGCAATTGAAACTCACCATCCATTTGGGTGAGACCATCTTTACTCGTCAAAGTCAGTGCCTGGGCCACTTGTGCGTCACCCCGCCTGATCTGACCAATCGAAATGGTTCGAACGTCCAGCTGGCTGACGCGCTTGGCAACCTCTGACCCAGCCTGTCGAACTGGGTCCATAACGGCTTGCAAAACACCTTCCTGTCCCAGGCTTGGCAACGCCAGTATAGTGCCATCATCGGCGGCAGGCGGCAGGCTAACGCTCTCAATGGCCAGCTCATGGAGGCCCACTTTGCCTTGAAGAAGTGCAAAGCCGCTCAGCACAAAGTCCACCGCGTCTGCCCGGGCGACTGAGCCATCTGGCAGGGCCAGACCAATGGATTTGGACGAGATCGCCAATCTGGGGCCACGCATCTGCAACACAGGGCCATCAATGGAGGCGGACATGCCTTCGGGCAGAGCGCGTGCCAAAGCGCGTTCTATGCTGGGCACCATGGACGACGCGTCGAAGGGCCGAACGGACAAAAACAAATAGGCGGCGAGCAACATCACCAGCACAAACACCGCCACCGCGCCGACGGCCTTTACGATTGCGGCGCACACCTGTACCGGCACGTGCCAACGGCCGTAGCGAGACATGACCATGCCCTTACGCATGACGTCCCTAGCTGGCCTGTGCCCAGTCTGCGATGGTATTTCAGTGTTCAGCGAAAAGCTCCTCACGATGCGAACAGCGACGCTTGTTGGCGCTGAAAAATATCTGGTCACGAATCGTGACTTGAATATGGACGTAAGCCTAGCCTCGCCCATATCTGACATCAAAGCAGGTCTTGCATCCGCAGGGCCTGGAAACGGATTGAGGGCTTTAAATGAGTGAACTTGCAACAGGGGATATGGCGCCCGACTTTGAGCTGCCGACCGACGGCGATGGAACGCTGAAACTGTCGGACCTTCGCGGGAGCAATGTGGTGCTGTTTTTCTATCCCAAAGACGACACTCCGGGTTGCACCAAGGAGAGCATTGGATTCTCGCAAGCCAAGGCAGATTTTGCGGACAGCAACACCCAAATCATAGGCATGTCGCCCGACAAGGCCGCCAAGCACGACAAATTCAAGGCCAAGCACAATCTTGATGTGACCCTGGTTGCTGATGAGGAACAGTCCGCCCTAATCGCCTATGGGGTTTGGAAGGAAAAGAGCATGTATGGCAAAACCTATATGGGTGTGGAGCGCTCAACCTTTCTGATCGACGCAGATGGCCGCATAGTCGAAATTTGGCGCAAGGTGAAGGTTCCGGGCCATGTTGAGGCCGTTCTGGAGCGCGTCAAAGCTCTTTGACACTCTGGTAAACCGGCGCTCCGGTTCCAGCTATATGGTCACCGTCAGTCCAGTCCTCAAATCATCTCCGGAGCCAGTGTTCGCATAGCTCAAGAACCAGTTATTAACCATGTTTGGCTAGCGTCCGCTCTGTTAATTCAACGGAGCGGACATGTCAGCACAGCACCCCCATCACCACCGAAATGCATTCGGTAAGCGGTCTGGGCAGCATGCAGTTCACATTGAAAGCAATGGCCAAGTCCGGAGCTTTCAAATCCGGCCATGGATAGCCACGGCACTGGCGGGTCTGGTGGCTGCCGTCTCCATCGGGTATCTCGGCGCAACGGGTTACCTGCTTTTCAGAGACGATTTGCTTGGCGCCAGCATGGCACGCCAAGCCAAAATG
>JBCBZX010000330.1:0-3369 GCA_039815105.1 Pseudomonadota bacterium | reverse complement strand
CATCGGGCTTGCCGTAAGCCTGCTGCCACTTGTCCTCATCGCCCTGCCAGTAGTCGGAGGTCACGGAGCTTTGGATGACGTTCAGACCGTGCTGGTCCGTCACGAAAACCTCCGTGATGATACCTTCCATCCCATCAGCCTGGGCGCGGAGCCAGTCGGAGCGTGCATCGGTCTGGGTTCTGGCGCTGCAACTGGTTGGCCAGCCACCGACTGGGTCGAAGACATCATGCTTCGCACACAATCACCTGCTGACTATGACGCATGGGTTGCCAACGAGCTAAAGTTTGACGATCCCAAAGTGGTTGAAGCCATCGAAACGTTCGGCATGTTTGCCAAGAACGATGATTATGTTGACGGCGGCTCTTCCGCAGTTGCCACAACCGACTTCCGTGACAGCCCGAAAGGCCTGTTCGACACGCCGCCCAAGTGCTTCATGCACCGCCAGGCATCATTCATCCCTGCCTTCTTCCCAGATGGTACTGAGCTGGGCGTAGACGCAGACTTCTTCTACTTCCCTGCATTTGAAGAAAAAGATCTGGGCACGCCAGTTCTCGGCGCGGGCACATTGTTTGCGATGACCAAAGACTCCAAGGGCACTCGCGCCTTTGTGGATTTCATCCAGACCGCCGTCGCCCACGAAGCTTACATGGCTCAAAACGGCTTCCTGACACCGCACAAGGGCGTCAACACGGACATCTATCCGTCCGACACCATGAAAGCCCAGGGCGAAATTCTGCTCAACGCAACAACATTCCGCTTCGACGGTTCTGACCTGATGCCAGGTGCCATTGGCGCCGGTACATTCTGGTCAGGCATGGTGGACTTTGTTGGCGGTCAATCCGCTGCCGACACAGGTGCCGCGATCCAGAAAAGCTGGGATGACATCAAGTAATTGATGCGCTCCAAATCGATGGGGAGGCCGCCTTTGGCCTCCCTTTTTCCCAAAATCACCTGCCACGCGCCGGTGCAGCCGCCTGCAAAGCACTGCCCCCGCCCGTTGCAGCAGCGCTGAACCGTCAGCGCCTGATACGGCTGAAATTGTTGGGCAGTCAGCGTGCTGCAACCACGACCTAACTGGGGAGGAGAGGTCATGGAGTTCTTGGCAAATGTGCCGGACGCGGTTTGGAGCCAAATTGGCTTCGCGATTGTGTCTATCATACTTGGAATAACCGTGTGTGTTGGCTTCTTCTGGGGTGCCAACTTCATATTGGACAAAAGCCTGCCATCTGCAGGGCCCGGAGCCGAGACGGTGAGGCGTGACCAAACTCGCACCGCCATCCGACCCTGGATTTTCCTTTTTCCGGCCCTGCTGCTTTTGACGCTCTATCTCCTCTATCCATTTGTCGCGACGGTCATCGCGTCATTCATGGACAAGAATGGTCAGAGTTTTGTGGGCCTTGAAAACTACGTATTCATCGCCGGTCAGGAAGCGTTCTGGGAAGCGGTCAAAAACAACTTCCTCTGGATCATTATCGTGCCGGCCGCATGCACGTTCTTCGGACTTGTCATCGCAGTCATGGCAGACAGGCTCTGGTGGGGAACTCTCGCCAAAACGCTGATTTTCTTGCCCATGGCGATCTCATTTGTGGGCGCGGCCGTGATCTGGAAATTCGTTTACGAGTTCCAGTCTGGTGATGTTCAGATCGGTCTTCTCAATGCTGTCGTTCAATTGTTTGGCGGCGAACCTCGCAGCTATATCGATATGCCATTCTGGAACAATCTGTTCCTGATGGTCATTCTGATCTGGATTCAGACCGGCTTCGCCATGGTCATCTTGTCCGCTGCGCTACGCGGCATTCCCGAAGAGACACTGGAAGCAGCGACCCTGGATGGTGCCAACGGCTTCCAGCAATTTTGGCGCATCATGGTTCCGCAGATCATGCCAACCGTTCTGGTGGTGTGGACCACCATCACCATTCTTGTGCTCAAAGTGTTCGACATTGTGTTCACCATGACAGATGGGCAATGGGATACGCAGGTTTTGGCCAACTACATGTTCTTCTGGCTCGTGCGTGGCGACCATGACGGTTATTCATCCGTCGTTGCCCTCGCCATCATGGTGGCCGTGCTGCCAATCATGATCTGGAACATCCGCAATGCAGCCAAAGATGAGGGAGCACGGTAATGGCTAAGCTCACACCAGGGCGCATTGCGCTCAACCTCGCCGTTCTGTTTTTCGTTGTACTGTGGTCATTGCCGACCGTCGGTATTCTGGTCTCGTCCTTCCGTGATAAGGCTCAGATTTCCACATCGGGCTGGTGGACAGCGCCGTTCAACAATGTCCGCAATGAGAGTTTTGCACCGCCCGCCGACGCAGAAATTGTTCAGGTTGGCGACACATACATCATCGAAGGACGCATCTTCCCCGAGGGGTCGTCCGCCAGGATCTCGGCCTATGCCGCCACCGGCCGCGCATTGGAGGACGGCTCCGGCGCAGCGGTTGGAGAAGTAGCGGAACTGCGCCGCGGTTTGTCCATGACCATGGATGAGTTGGGGGCCTACCGGATCACCAGCGAGCAGGAGATACGCCGCACACGCGATGGGCGCTTCGCCTACACGGCATCATTCCCGCCCAAATTCACGTTTGAAAATTATATAAGAGTTATGACGCAGGATGGTGTCGGCCAGGCCTTCCTCAACTCAGCGGTCGTGACGATTCCGGCAACCTTCATACCGATTCTCATTGCGGCTTTTGCGGCTTACGCATTGGCATGGATGCGATATCCAGGGCGCGCATTGATTTCAGCCACGGTTGTTGGCCTGTTGGTTGTTCCACTTCAGCTGAGCCTCATTCCTCTGTTGAGCCTCTACAATGACTTCGCGAACATCTTCGGCATTGATGCCAAGTCCTATTGGGGCATATGGCTGGCGCACACTGGCTTTGGCCTGCCGCTGGCGATCTATCTGCTGCGAAACTATATGGTGGGCTTGCCCGGCGAAATCATGGAATCCGCCCGTATGGACGGCGCCACACACTTTCAGGTTTTCTACCGGATCGTGCTTCCACTTTCGCTTCCGGCACTTGCAAGCTTCGCAATTTTCCAGTTCCTCTGGGTTTGGAACGATCTTCTGGTGGCCAAGGTTTTCCTTGGCGACGGAGAGACAAAGACCGTCTTGACGTCAGCACTGAAGGATCTTCTGGGAACGCGCGGCGGCGACTGGGAAATCCTGGCAACCTCGGCCTTCATCACCATTCTGGTGCCGCTGATCGTGTTCCTCTCCTTACAACGATATTTCGTCCGTGGCCTATTAGCAGGCTCGGTCAAATAGCTGGCAAAGCAGCATATTTGGAAGTGGGACAACCATGAACGCGATCACCCCTGCCATAGCAGGCCAAGAGGTGGACAAAGACTGGTGGCGCGGGGCGGT
>JBCBZX010000269.1:0-4200 GCA_039815105.1 Pseudomonadota bacterium | reverse complement strand
ATGCGCGTTCTGACTATCCTTTTCTCGCTGGCCCTTGGTGTGCTGGCTTCATTTGTTCCTGCGTACGCCCAAGAGCAAAAACCGTTTCAAGCCTTTCTTCAGGAAAATGCAAAGTCTGTGGAGCGCCCATCGCGCAAAAGCGTGCAGGACTTTATCGACGCTCTTTTGGCCTCTGACCTTCCCCAAGCGACAGACTTTCTCGGGCGCTGGCGCGACAAACAAGTGTGGCTGCGCAAGGATGACGGGCTGTTCTTCTACGGACCCGATGGGCGCGGTGATATTGAGCTGACGGACATGGATGACGGGTTGGTGGTCGGCACGTTCAGCTCCCGCGATTTCAAGCAAGTTAAGCCCAATTCCGGCGTACGCGGTGTGATAGGTAGTGCACTCGTTCAGTTTCAACTGTCCGATCCTGACATCGCAAAGCGCCGTGCTGCTCTGGTTGCCATTGAACGCGGCGCAGACGCATCTCAACTCGTGCCATTGCGCGGTTCAATCGGCGGCGAAGAGGATCCAAGTTTGAGAGCTCGCAAGGAGCGGTTGGAGCGCCTGCTTACCATTCGTTTCGGTGAGACAAGTGCCGAGCGCGTAGAGGCGATTGAGCATTTTGCAGGCGACACCGCGATTGATGTGCGCGCGGCACTTAATCCATTGCTGGTGACCCGGCGGTTTGCGGCACCAGATTTGCCAGAGGATGTGAACCTTGCTCGCCAGCTGACTGTAGGCAGCGATCTGGATGCCGATGCCGCCTACTCCATGCTTGTAGAAGCTGAGCTTGCGCCGCCGCGTGTGCTGGATGCGGTGCGTGATACCGCTCTGATTTCCAATGCAAAAGACGGTGTTGTCGCCGGTGTCGGGCTCGCAACGCTGGATACTATTGAGGCACGGGACGCAGCCTATTCCCGCCTCGCGCAAGACGGGGTTGTTCCGGCATTCACTTCATCCGAGCAGCGTCGAGAGCTTGTCGGCCAACACGTCTTCTACGAAACCTATACGGAGGCAGATGCGCAGGTAACTGCCGCCGCCTTGTCTGCCTTAACGGCGATTGATCGAAATGTCGGGCTTAACCAGATGGCTGACCTCGGTCTGGACGCCCTCTCACTTGCTTCCATCTACTTTCTGGCCGCCATCGGCCTGGCCATTACTTTTGGTGTGATGGGCGTCATCAACATGGCCCATGGCGAGTTCATTATGATGGGTGCCTACACGGGCTATGTGGTGCAGCTGTTTGTGCCCGACTACACGGTCTCCATCATCATCGCATTGCCTCTCGCCTTTGCAGTGACGTTCGCTGCTGGCGTGGCAATGGAACGGCTGGTGATCCGCCATCTCATGCACCGACCTCTCGAAACATTGCTGGCAACATTCGGCATATCCATTGCGCTTCAGCAATTGGCCAAAAATATCTTCGGCACCCAGGCCCGCCCGCTGACGGCGCCGTCATGGCTCGACGGGTCGCTGGTCTTCAACGATATCGTGTCCATTTCATACATCCGTATCGCTATCTTCGTGTTGGCGGTTATCTTCTTCCTTGTCCTTTTGTTCATTCTCAACCGCACCCGGCTTGGCCTGGAGGTTCGCGCTGTGACGCAGAACCCTGCCATGGCCTCGTCCATGGGCATCAATCCAGACCGCATCAATATGCTCACCTTTGGGTTGGGGTCGGGGATTGCGGGCATTGCCGGTGTTGCCATCGGGCTTTTCGCCCAGGTCACATCTGAAATGGGTGCCAACTACATCGTGCAGTCCTTCATGACTGTGGTTGTAGGCGGTGTTGGCAACATTTTCGGCACGCTTGCAGGGGCAACCATGATCGGCTCGCTGCAGAAAATCATCGAGTTCTTCAATCCAGCGAATACGCTGGCGGCCCAGACCTACATGATCATCTTCATCATCATTTTCATTCAGTTCCGACCCAAGGGCATCATTGCCCTGAAGGGCCGGGCGGCGGGAGACTGAGCCATGGCTGAGGCAACCGCTTCATCAAACGTTCACGCGGCCGCATTTGAGCGCACGATCTTCATCAAGAAGCCGTCGGTGCTGATCTTTATCGCCGTGCTGGCATTGCTCACCCTTGGCGCGACAATTCTGTCCGAAGGCATGGGGACCGGCGCTCTGTCGACCAGCTTTGTCAAAACATTGGGTAAGACGCTGTGTCTTTGCCTCATCGCATTGGCCATGGATCTGGTGTGGGGCTATTGCGGTATTCTCTCGCTCGGGCACTTCGCCTTCTTTGGCCTTGGTGGATATATGATCGGCATGTGGCTGATGTATGAGCGCACCAAAGATATTGTGGTCACGTCATTTGCCAGCCAGCCGCTACCGGCGACGGCTGAGCAAATTCGAGATGGTATCGGAACACAGATTTTCGGCGTTGTGGGCGGCTCTGAAATTCCGGCCATCTGGTATTTTGCAGATAGTCTGTTTGCTCAGCTGGCGTTGGTTGTGCTCGTGCCGGGCCTGCTGGCCCTAGTGTTTGGCTGGCTCGCATTTCGCAGCCGGGTGACGGGCGTTTATCTGTCCATCCTTACCCAGGCCATGACGCTGGCTCTGGCGCTCTATCTGTTCCAAAACGATTCTGGACTGCGCGGCAATAATGGTCTGTCCGGTCTTCAGAATATTCCGGGCTTGTCCGATGTGCCGCAGTCCATCGTGTCGGTGTGGTTTCTATGGGCTTCGGCCTTCGCACTGGGGATTGGCTATCTTTTCGCGTCGTGGATGGTGTCCGGTAAATTCGGCAATGTGATTGCAGGCATTCGCGATGACGAGGCGCGTGTGCGCTTTCTCGGTTATCCGGTGGAAGGTTATAAGCTCTTCGTTTTCACCGTTTCAGCTGTCATAGCGGGCATCGCCGGAGCGCTCTATTATCCCCAGGCCGGCATCATTAATCCTGCGGAGATCGCTCCGATTGCTTCCATCTACCTCGCCGTATGGGTTGCGATTGGGGGTAGGGGGCGTTTGTACGGCGCGATCATTGGTGCGGCGGTGGTCTCGCTTCTGTCTTCGGCCTTCACCGGCGGTCAGGTGCCCAACATCAATCTTGGTTTCTACACGCTGCAATGGGTGGATTGGTGGACAGTTTTCCTGGGCTTCGGCTTTGTTCTCATCACGCTGTTTGCCCCCAAGGGGATTGGTGGCCTGTTCGACCTACTCGTCAAAGGCGATGTTGAAGTTAAGCCGGAGAAAAATTCATGAGTGCCCTTCTGGAAGTGTCGGCGGTTTCTGTTTCGTTTGATGGTTTCAAGGCAATCAATGAGTTGTCGTTTGAAATTGGCCCAACCGAACTGCGGGCCATCATCGGGCCCAATGGTGCTGGCAAGACGACTTTCATGGATATTGTGACCGGCAAAACCCGACCTGATGAAGGGCGGGTGGAGTGGGGACGGCCCGGGCGTAACCTGCTCAAGCACTCCGAGAGCCAAATTGCTCAGATGGGCATCGGTCGCAAGTTTCAACGCCCCACCGTGTTTGAGGCGCAGAGCGTGTGGGACAATCTTATGATGGCGCTTAAAAAGGACCGTCGTCCTTGGGCCGTGTTGGTGTCCAAGCCCACCAAGCCGGATGCGGAGCGGGTCGTGGAGCTGGCGGAGGAAATCAATCTGGCCGAGCAGCTCGGTCGTACTGCGGGTGAGCTGTCTCACGGGCAGAAGCAATGGCTCGAGATTGGCATGCTGCTGGCGCAAGACCCCAAGCTGCTTCTGGTGGACGAGCCAGCGGCGGGCATGACCAGCCAGGAAAGAGAGCACACAACCACGCTGTTGCGGCGTGCAGCCAAAGACCGTGCGGTTGTCGTAGTCGAGCACGATATGGAGTTCGTTCGGCGCCTCGACTGCAAGGTAACCGTGCTGCATGAGGGCTCTGTTCTGGCCGAGGGCTCGATTGATTATGTGACCAATGATCCTCAGGTCATCGAAGTTTATCTGGGACGCTGATAAGAATGCTCGAAATCAAGAAATTGTGCCTGCACTATAAGCAATCTCAGATCCTATACGATGTTGACCTGTCAGCTGAACGGGGCGCTGTGACCTGTGTGATGGGCACCAATGGTGTGGGTAAAACGAGCCTTTTGAAGGCTATTTCTGGCACGCATCACCGGTCATCGGGTAGCTTCAAGTTGGACGGCAAAGACATTGCCAAGCCGGCGGCGCATCATCTGGCCGCAGCGGGTGTGGGCTATGTTCCGCAGGGCCGGATGATCTT